>JBBDQS010000090.1 GCA_040905805.1 Egibacteraceae bacterium
GCGGTTTTGTGGAGCGGGTGAGGGGAATCGAACCCCCATTGCGAGCTTGGGAACCTGTTCGAGGCCGTGTCACCGGGTGCGCACCAGTGGCCTGAAACGACGGCTCACAGGCTTTTGCTGCTCGTGCGTGCCACTGGTGCACCACGTGTGACGTTGTATGCCGAGCCTGCTGTGATCAGGCGGTGATCAGTCGGGGGGCTGCACAGCCCCGCAGACCCCATTATCGGGGATCGCACGCGTGGAAATCTAGTACCGCGGCTGTGGGGGCGGGCCTCGCACCGATGCCAACACCTGGATCGGTGGGGGCCTGGTAATGGCGCCGGCGTCTGAGTCCCTGCTCCCCCACCAGGCCCCAGCGTTCCGCAACGCCGCCGAGTACGTCGTCACGGCCCCCTACGGTCGCCGGCGGTGCACGCCGGGGAACGGCTGAGCGGCGAGCGGAGCGCGTCGCCGAGCGGCTCGCGAACGCGGCCGCGAGAGCCGCAGGTGTCGTTGCGGTCTCGGCGGTCACCGGTCTCGCGAGTGGGGCGGAGGGAGGGATTTTGGTCCCTCGCCGGGTGCGCTTCGCTGCGGCGAACACCGGGCATGGGGCCTACGGCGAACCGCACAAGCTTGACCGCTACCTCGACCCCGAGCACGAGCGTGCGCTGGCGTCGCTGCGGGCGGCCAACGTGGCGTACCGGGCCCGCCAAGACGCCGACCGCCAGCGCCGCCAAGCCCTGGGCTGCGCCAACGCCCACCGGCTCGGGTCGTTTGGCGACCGCCGGCCGTGCGAGTGCGTGTACTGCCGGCCCCAGGATCATCTGAGCGCGCGTGAGCTCGCCGCCAGCGCACCGCACCTGTTTCCCCCGCCGTCGTGCCTGTGCGCCACCCCCACACCCGATGGCGGGCGCTGCCTGCACCACCGCGACGTCGAGCTCGTGGTGCTCGACGGTGACCCTCCTGCGTTGCGGCAGCTGGCTGACCGCAGCGGTGGTGACCGGCGGTGAGCCGCGTGGCGCGAGGCCCACCAGCCTGAGCTGACGCCGGCGGCTTGTCGCGCGAGCGAAGCCGCTGATATGCGGAAAGGCCCCGGCAATGCCGGGACCTTCCGCGACAAGCCCGGTCTGCCGGACCCACTCCTTTGCCAGAGACGTCCGGCGGACCGTCCCGCCACTGAGGGCCCTGTGGGCCTTGGGGAGGGCACAGCCTTGCCTGTTTGCGAAGATAACAGCGTCGTGGGACACCACGGCGCACCACACGCCCTGTCTGACCATCCCGCGACCGCGAACCGGTTGCAGGCCACGCCCGTCGCGCCGCGACCCGCCCCCCAGGGTGTGGCGGCCCCGCCTTCCGGGGCGTGGCTGCCCGCCGAGCCGCTCGCCGCCGCCGTCTCCGCCTGCGGCGGGGTGGGTGCGCTGCTGCGGGGCCGCCGGCGCACCCGCGAGAGCCAACGCCTCGCCAAGGCCTACTACCGGGCGCTGCAGCGCGAATGGATCACCGTGGCCGCCGGCGACGAGCTGGCCTGCAAACTGCTGGGTGTGCACCCATCGGCTCGGCCATCTGGGGACGCCGCTTTTGGGCCGGAGCGGCGTGATGCACACCACCACCGACCCGTCCGCCCGGGCCGGCGCCGACCCGTCGGCCGGGGCCGCCACCGACCTATTCGCTCCAGGGCGGTCAGCACCGCCGGGTCGCCTGGTCGGCGGGCCCTGGGACCGCCCGACCGCTGGGGCACTGCCCACCGACGTCGACCGGTTCCGCCAGCTGGTGTGGCAACCGCTGGCGGCCGCTGACCCCGGAGGGCGGCGGTGGCTGGCCGCGCTGGGCGCCTTTGAGCTGTTGCGCCACGGCGCCGCCGAACCCAACGGGGTCCTGCACGCCACCAGCCGGTCGATCACGGCCATGCTGGGCGTCGCTGAGACCACCTGGTGCCGTCCCACCCGCACCGGCCAAACCGGCTACGGGCCGCTGCTGGAGGACGCCGGGCTGCTGGTACGCCGCGGGTGGGACCGCTACCGGTTGCCCGGGTGGCAGGCGCTGCAGAACCGTGCGGGCGACGCGACGTTGCGCGGCCGGTTCGTCTACACCCACCGGCCGACGTTTCGGGCCACCGTGGTGGCCTGGCGGGGCAACGGTGTCCGCCTGGCGGCACTGGGCGCCTGGTCGCTGCTGCGCTACTGCCACACCCGCTGGGACACCGCCGAGATGGCGTTGTGCGACGCCGCCGTTGCCCGCCACCTGGGCGTGAAAGCGCACACCTGGGCTGGCTGGGCCGACCAGCTCACCGCCTGCGGTGCGCTCGAGCGTCTCCCCGGGCCCGCGCAGGGTTGGCGGCTGCCGCTGTACTTCGTGTTGCGCACCGGCCACGGCTGCGACACCGCGCCCACCGAGACGACCACCGGTGATGCCCGAAATGGGCAGGTGCTTGCAGGAACGGCTGTCCAACTTCTTGCATCTTCGGCAGACCCGCCTGCAAAACCGGCAGCCGGTCTCTGTTGTTCGCGCGCGCGCCAAGACCCGGGTGTAGATGGTGAAGGTCAAGAACAACAACCCGCCGGCGACGTCGAGCGCACCCTTGGCCGTCTCGCTGCGCTGGCCGGGGATGGCTTACAGCAACAGCAGATCCGCACCTCGACCACCCTGCGGGCCCGGTGTGCTCCGCGCTGCTGGCACGCACGGGCTGGTCACCCCAACGCCTGGCAGCGGAGCTGACCCGTCGAGAGCTGCGCACCGCCACCCAACCCGTGCGCGTGCTGGCCTACCGTGCCCGCGTCCTGCTGGAAACCGCACCCGCCGGCCACAGGCCCCCACCCGAGCCGGCGTCACCCGCCCGCACCGCCCACCCACCCGAAGGCCAGCAGCCAGACGCACCGCCCGCCGACGCCTCCACCGGCCCCCAGATTCCCGCTGTGGGCGAGCTTGACGCTCTGGACCCGGCTACGCGCCGAGGACTGCTTGAGGCCGCTCGGGCCCGCCTGCGTCGCATCGGCCTGTCCCGCGGCGGTGGTGACTTCCCCGACCACCATCCGCTGCTGCGCGGCGAGGCGGTCAACCTGCTGCACCAGGCCGCCACACCCGAAACGGGCGCGACCGGCCCCGCACCCGACACCCCCGGCAGCCCGTCCCAGGGGCGAACTGGGGAACCGGTTCTGTCAGCCGCCGACACGGCCCTCCACCGGCCAGCCCGCGACCATGGGGCCACCCACACCCGGCCGGGCAACGGCCGCGAGCCAACGCCAGGCGACCAAACCGCCGCCGACGTGGCACCGACGCCCGCGGCCTCCGCTGCGGCCCAGCCGGCGAGAGCCCAGGCCGCGGGGCGGCCGCCACGCCCGAACTCCCCGCCCCGTCACCGGGTGTGCCATCACGCCCACAGCGCCGACCTGCGCCATGCTGCCCAGGCGGTGCAGGACCGTCCGCCGCCCTCACCGCCCGCGGCGACCTCGCCCGCCTCAGCCCGAAGCGGCGCCTCCCAGGATGCGTCCCGACCCCGCGGCCGAGACCCACCAGCGCGATAAGGGCTGGCGGGCAGCACTTCCGCGGCCGTCAAGGCCGTGAGGCCGTCGAGCCCGGCGGTGGGGTCCACCGTATGGTGCGGCCTACTGCGGGCCCGGGTGGTGCGCCCTATGGTGCGGCCTGTTCCTTCCCGTGTGGTGCGCCCTATGGTGGCCCACGTGTCACACCACCAGGGTTGCCTGACGGCATAACCCAAGGCGCGCCCCGACGCGCGCCGTACCGTCAGGGAGGGGTGTCGTCCGTGCTCGACAACTGCGCCGCCGTCGTCAACAGCAAAGGCGGAGTCGGCAAGACCTCGATCGTCGCCAACGTCGCCGCCACCGCCGCCCTCGGCGGGTGGCGCACCCTCACGGTCGACCTGGACCCGCAAGGCAACCTCGCACGCGACCTGGGCTACCGCCAGGCCAGCGACGAGGGCCGCGGCCTGCTCGAGGCGGTCATGACCGGCAGCCGCGTGCAACCAATGACCGGCGTGGGCCCCCGCACGATTGCCGACGTGCTCATCGAGGCCATGCGCCGCGCGACACCGGCACGCTCCAAACTGGGCCGCGCCTGCGCGTGACCGGCACCGTAATCGACGCCGGCCGTCGCGGAGAACCCCCACCAGGTGCGTTGCCGTCCGCGTCACCGACCGCGACGCCCTCACCTACCACGGACCCGAGGCCTCGTCTCGGGGCCCGCCAGCGCGCCCAACCGCGGCGCCCAACCCACATCAAATCCTTGGCGAGCTTCCGATCGGTGTCGGTGGCTGCAGCGTTTCGACTTCGACTCCCAGGCCGACCCACGTGGCCGCATCGAAGTAGGCGTGACCTACCGACGTGGCATGTGCCCTACCCACGTCCTACTGATGTCGTGCTGCCCTCGGGGTAGGTCCTCAACTCACCAGGTGCTGACACCAGGTGGTCGTATCCGGGAATGGCACATCGAAGGATCACGCCCACGCGCAGTCCGCTGCGGACGTTCCGCCACACTCCGTCCTTGACGCCCCGAGATCGCTCGCTAGGCTTGCGCCTCACGTCATAGGCGGCGACGGGAGTCGCCGCTTGGGCGGTGGGTCCAGGAAGCCGGTGCGAGTCCGGCGCGGTCCCGCCACTGTGACCGGGGAGCAAGCCTCGACAACGCCACCACCATGAGGGGTGGGAAGGCCGAGGGGAGCAACGATCCGGGAGTCAGGAGACTGGCCGCCGCCCATGTGCCTACCCGGGGACGGACGATCCCCAAGGAGGTCTCATGCAGCAGTACCAGGCTCCTCTCGACGGCCGTGCGCTGTTCATTCCCGCGCTCGGTTTGCTTGCGACGCTTATCGCGGTCGTCTACGCCACCCTGTTCGACCAGGGCGCGTTGCTGGCTCCGGTGACCACGGCGTTGGCCGACTCCGGCGGGGTGTTGCACGAGCTGTTCCACGACGCTCGTCACCTCCTCGGCGTTCCCTGCCACTAGAGCGCTGACCATGCGCAGCTCGTCCATTTGGACCGGGCTGGCAGCCGGGCTGGCAGCCGGGCTGCTTGCCGGTGCCTTCGGCCTGCTTGTCGGAGGCCCGTCCATGGAGCACGCGATCGCCCTGGAGGAGGCTGCCGCGCACGGCCAGGCCCATGACGAGGGGCTGCCCCGATGGCTGCAGCAGGCAGGGCTGGTCGTCGGCAGTGGCCTGGTCGGTGGGGTGGTGGGTGCGATGTTCGGCGTGGCGTTCGCCTGGTCGGTCAGCCGGCTGCGCGGCGACGCCTGGGCCCGCAGCCTCAAGCTCGGTGCGGTGCTGATCGGCGCGTTCGTGCTCATGCCCGCACTCGTGGCGCCACCCAACCCTCCCGGCGTCGGCGATCCGGAGATGGTCGCGGGGCGCACGGTTTCCTATCTCGGCTCCATCGTGGTCGGCCTGCTGCTCGCCGGAGCCGCCTGGACGGCAGGACGCTGGTTGCAGGAGCACACCCGGCTGCACGCCCCTGTCCGCCAGACCGTGCTCGGTGTGGTCATGGTGGCCGCCGGGCTCGGCTTTGTCGCGCTTGTGGCCGGGCCCGGCGCTCCCGCGGCGGTCCCCGCGGAGCTGCTGTGGTCGTTCCGCCTGGCGGCGGTCGCCACGCAGGCGGTGCTGTACGCAGGGCTGGCCGTGATCTTCGGCTTGCTCACCACCCGGGCGCAGCGTCCAGCAGCAGTGACGCGATGAGCGTCGCGCGGCTGCTGCTCGTGCGCCACGCGCCAACGGGCGAGACCCGAGCGGCGCGCTTCCCGACGTCGCCCGGCCACGCACCACGCCGCGGCTGCGCCCCGCTGGACGACGCCGGGCTCGAAAGCGCGGGGGCCCTGGGTGGGCTGCTCCCGCGGGCGGACCGCTGCTGGTCCTCCTACGCCGTCCGGGCGTGCCAGACGGCGGAGGCGGCGGGCTTCCAGGCCGAGCCCCAGGCGGGGCTGGCCGAATGCGACTTCGGCGCCTGGGCCGGCCGGTCGCTGGCCGAGGTCGCCGCAGCCGACACCGACGGGTTGCAGCGGTGGTTCGCCGACCCCGACCACGCGCCCCACGGCGGCGAGTCCGCGACCGCGCTGCGTGCCAGGGCCGCCGACGTGCTGGCGCGCGTCACCGGGCTCGGTGGCACCACGCTGGCGTTCACCCACGGCGGCTTCGTCCGGGCTGCGGTGCTCGCCGCGTTGGGCGTGCCGAGCGTGCTGGCGTGGAAGCTGGACGTGGCGCCGCTGTCGGTCACCGAGCTGCACCATCACGAGCAGGGCGGCTGGCGGCTCGTGCGGCTCAACTCGACGCCGCAGCCCGCGGTGGTGGCGCCATGACCGCCGCCGCGCTCGCCCCGCTGGGCGGCTGGCTGGTCGACCTGGCCGGCGGCGACCCGCGCCGGGGCCACCCGGTCGCGCTGTACGGCGAACTCGCCGACCGGCTCGAGCAGCGCATCTGGCGTGACCGGCGCAGCGCCGGCGTCGCCTACGCCACCGCGCTCGTGGCCGCACCGACGCTGCTCACCGCCGCTGCCCAGCAGCACCTGAGCCCGCGGAGCCGCACGCTGCTGCTCGTGGCCGTCACCTGGGCTGCGCTCGGCGGCCGCTCACTGACGAGGGAGGCGACCGCCGTCGGCAACGCGGTGGCGGCAGGCGACCTGGACACGGCTCGCCGCCGCCTGCCCGCGCTCGTGGGCCGCGACCCCACCGGCCTGGGCGGCCCCGAGCTGTGCCGCGCCGCGGTCGAGTCGGTCGCGGAGAACACCGCCGACGCGGTCGTGGCCCCGCTGGTCTACGCGGCGCTGGCCGGACCCGCCGGGGTGGTGGCGCACCGCTGCGCCAACACCCTCGACGCCATGGTCGGGCACCGCTGCGCCCGCTACGGCCGGTTCGGCTGGGCGGCCGCCCGCCTGGACGACGTGCTGGGTTGGCTGCCGGCCCGGGCCACCGCCCTGCTCGCCGCCGCCTGCGCCCCGGCGGTGGGCGGTCAACCGCGACGGGCGCTGGCCGTCTGCCGGCGCGACGGCCGGGCGCACCCGAGCCCGAACGCCGGGCGCTGCGAAGCGGCCTTCGCCGGTGCGCTCGGTGTGCGCCTGGGCGGCACCAACCACTACAGCGACCACGTCGAGGTGCGCGGCCCACACGGCGACGGCCCAGCGCCCGATCCCGCCGACGTCGGGCGCGCCGTCACGCTGTCGCGGCTGGTGGGCCTGGCGGGTGCGCTGCTGGCCGCCGGGCTCATCGCCGCCCGGGGGCACGCAGTATGAGCGGCGCGCTGCTGGTCGCGGGCACCGCCTCGGACGCGGGAAAGTCGGTCGTGGTCGCCGGCATCTGCCGCTTCCTCGCCCGCCAGGGCGTCAAGGTCGCGCCGTTCAAGGCGCAGAACATGGCCCTGAACTCCGCGGTCACCGTCGACGGCGCCGAGATCGGGCGCGCGCAGGCCATGCAGGCCGCCGCCGCCCGGGCCGAACCCGAGGCAGCGATGAACCCCGTGCTGCTCAAACCCGCCGGGGAGACCACCACCCAGGTGATCGTGATGGGCCGTCCCGGCGGGCACGCGGACGCCCGCAGCTACCAGGGGCGCAAAGCCAATCTGCTCCCCACGGTGCTCGACGCGCTGGCCGACCTGCGCTCCCGCTACGACGTGGTCGTGTGCGAAGGCGCCGGCAGCCCCGCCGAGGTCAACCTGCGCGCCGACGACCTGGCCAACATGGGCCTGGCCCGCGCCGCCGACCTCCCGGTCGTCGTGGTCGGCGACATCGACCGTGGCGGCGTCTTCGCGAGCCTCTACGGCACCCTGGCCCTGCTCGAGCCCGCCGACCAGGCGCTGGTGGCAGGCTGGCTGATCAACAAGTTCCGCGGCGACCCGGCGGTGCTGGCCCCCGGCCTGGCGTGGCTGCACGCAACCACCGGCCGGCCCACGCTCGGGGTGCTGCCGTGGCAAGCCGGGCTGTGGCTCGACGTCGAGGACTCCTTGGCGCTGGAAGCGCCCCGCGAGGTGGTCGCCCCACCGCTGGGCCGTGACGGCCTCGACGTGGCCGTGGTGCGGTTGCGCCGCATGAGCAACTTCACCGACCTCGACGCCCTCGCCTGCGAGCCGGGCGTCAGCGTGCAGTTCACCGACAACCCCGCGGACGTGGCGCGCGCCGACCTCGCCGTGCTGCCCGGCACCAAGGCCACGGTGGACGACCTGGCGTTCGTTCGTGCCCGCGGCATCGACGTGGCCCTCGCCGAGCGTGCCCGCCGCGGCGACCCGGTCCTCGGCATCTGCGGCGGCTACCAGATGCTCGGCCTGCGGATCGTCGACCACGTCGAGAGCGGCGCGGGGCAGGTCGACGGGCTGGGGCTGCTGCCCGCCGGGACGGTGTTCGCCGCCGACAAGGTCCTGGCGCAGGCGCGGGGCACCAGCCCCGCCTTCGACGGTTCCGACGCCACCGGCTACCTGATCCACCACGGCCGGGTCACCGCCGCCGGAGACCCGTTGCTGCGCACCGACTCCGGCCAGGCCGAGGGCTGCGTCGCCGGCTCGGTCGTAGGCACGACCTGGCACGGGCTGCTGGAGGCCGACGGGTTCCGCCGGGCGCTGCTGGCCTGGGTGGCTGACCGCCGCGGCCGGGACTTCCTTCCCGGCGCCCGCGCGTTCGCCGACCTGCGGGAGGCGCGTCTGGACACGCTGGGCGATCTCATCGCCGTGCACGCCGACACCGCCGCGCTCGCCGCGCTCGTGGGCGACGGCGCGCCCGACGGTCTGCCGGTCCTGCGGGGAGCGCTGGCGTGATCGTCTTCCTCACCACCGCCGACACCGAGGTGCTCGCCGCCGCGCGGGCACGCGAGTTGCTGCCGGAAGGCTTCGGGCCGGTGCACGCAGCTAACCCGCTGGGCACCGCCGTGAACCTCGCCGGTGCCCGGGCCGTCCTGGTGCGGCTGCTCGGCGGGCGCCGCGCCTGGGACGGCTTCGACCCGCTGGCGGCCCGTTGCCGCGCCGAGGGCATCCCGCTGCTGGCGTTCTCCGGTGAGGCCACCGCCGACGCCGAGCTCACCGCCGCCTCGACCGTGCCTGCGGGCGTGCTCGCCGACGCCTTCGAGTACCTCGTGCAGGGCGGGGTGGCCAACACCGCGCAGCTGTTCCGGTTCGTCGCCGACACCGTGCTGCGAGAGGGATTCGGGTTCGACCCGCCGGAGACGCTGCCCGACCACGGCGTGCACGGCGAGCGCGAGCTCCGCGCCGACCGGCCCACCGTGGGGATCGTGTTCTACCGGACCCACTGGATGAGCGGGAACACCGCGTTCCTCGACGAGCTCGCCGACGCGGTCGAGGCCGCCGGCGCCAACGCCCTGCCCGTGTTCTGCTACTCGCTGCGCCCCGACCCCGACGGGGCGGTACCCGCCATCGACGCGCATCTGCGCGGCAAGGTCGACGTGCTCGTCACCACGGTGCTCGCCATGGGCGGGCGGCACGCAGCCGGCGCAGAGACCTGGCCGGTACCGGCGCTGGAGGAGCTCGACGTGCCCGTCGTCCAGGCCATCAGCGCCACCACGTCACGTGCGCTCTGGCAGGCAAGCGACAACGGTCTGGCCCCGCTGGACGCCGCGATGCAGGTGGCCATCCCCGAGTTCGACGGGCGCATCATCTCGGTGCCGTTCTCGTTCAAGGAGGAGCACGACGGCATCGCCCGCTACGTCACCGACGCCGAGCGGGCCGCTCGGGTGGCCGGCATCGCCGTGCGGCTGGCGCGGCTGCGGCGCCGCCCCGAGTGCGACAAGCGGGTGGCGATCGTGCTGTCCAACTACCCGACCAAGCACGCCCGGGTGGGAAACGCCGTGGGCCTTGACACCCCCGCCAGCGCGGTGCGGCTGCTCGACGCCCTCCACGCCGCCGGCTACGACACCGGCGACTGGCCAACGCTCAGCCTGGACGGCGACGCGCTGGTGCACCGACTCATCGACGCGGGCGGGTTCGACGCGGAATTCCTCACCGAGGAGCAGCTCGCCGCCAACCCGACCCGCCTGGC
This sequence comes from Egibacteraceae bacterium, assembly GCA_040905805.1. Lineage (NCBI taxonomy): Bacteria > Bacillati > Actinomycetota > Nitriliruptoria > Egibacterales > Egibacteraceae > Egibacteraceae bacterium. Next base: position 9,951 of record JBBDQS010000090.1, read on the forward strand.
GGTCGAGCGCTACCAGGCGTGGTTCTGCCGGCTGCCGGCCGACCTGCAGGACGCCATCGTCGGCGCCTGGGGCGAGCCGCCCGGCGAGCTGTACGTGCACGACTCCACGCTGGCGTTCGCCACGCTGTCGTTCGGCAACGTCGTGCTCGCCGTCCAGCCGCCGCGGGGGTTCGGTGAGAACCCCGTGGCGATCTACCACGACCCCGACCTGGCTCCCACCCACCACTACCTGGCGTTCTACCGTTGGCTGGACGAGGAGTGGGGCGCCGACGCGGTGGTGCACCTCGGCAAGCACGGCACCCTGGAGTGGATGCCCGGCAAGGGCCTGGGGCTGTCGGCGGCCTGCGCGCCCGACGCGCTCCTCGCCGACGTGCCGTTCTTCTACCCGTTCGTGGTCAACGACCCCGGTGAGGGCACGCAGGCCAAGCGGCGGGCGCACGCGACCATCGTCGACCACTTGGTGCCGCCGCTGACCCGCGCGGAGACCTACGACGAACTGTACCGCCTCGAGCAGCTGCTCGACGAGTACTACCAGGTGCAGACCATGGACCCCGGCAAGGTCGCGGCCCTCCAGGGCGAGATCTGGCACCTGCTGCGCACCGCCGAGCTGACACACGACCTCAAGCTCGCCGAGCACGGCGACGAGGTCCCCCCCGACCTCGACGACATCATCATCGACGTCGACGGCTACCTGTGCGAGCTGAAGGACCTGCAGATCCGCGGCGGACTGCACATCCTGGGCCAGCCGCCCGCGGGCGAGGAACGCCTCGGGCTGATCCTGGCGATCCTGCGCCTGCCGCAGTCCTGGCCTCAGGCGCCCGCCGGGCTGGCTGACGTGCCCGCGCTGCGCAGCGCCATCGCCCGCGCCTGGGGGCTGGGCGACGAGCCCGACCACCGTGACACCGGGGCGCGGGCGGTGCTCGACCGGCTCGAGGACACCGCCCGCGGGCTGCTCGACGCCATGGCCGCCACGGGCTGGGAGCCCGACAAGGCCGCTGCGGTCGCCGGTGACGTCCTGGAAGCCGACAGCGCCGTCGACGAGGTCGCCGGCGTGCTGCGCTTCGCCGCCTCCGAGGTCGTGCCGCGCCTGGAGCGCACCGACCGGGAGCTGGTCAACCTGCTGCGGGGGCTGGCCGGCCGCTACGTCCCCTCGGGGCCGAGCGGGTCACCAACCCGCGGGCGGGCCGACGTGCTGCCCACCGGCAAGAACTTCTACTCCGTGGACCCCAAGGCGCTGCCCAGCGAGCTGGCCTGGCAGGTCGGCCAGCGCCTCGCCACCGACCTGATCGCCCGCTACGTCGAGGAGGAGGGCACCTACCCGACCTCGGTGGGCATCGTGGTGTGGGGCACCGCGGCGATGCGCACCCACGGCGACGACATCGCCGAGATCCTGGCCCTGCTCGGCGTGCGACCCACCTGGAACCCCGAGTCGCGTCGGGTGAGCGGACTGGAGGTCGTCCCCGTGGCCGAGCTCGGGCGTCCCCGCGTCGACGTGACCGTGCGCATCAGCGGGTTCTTCCGCGACGCCTTCCCCCACCTGGTCGCCCTGGTCGACGACGCGGTGCAGATGGTCGCCGAACTCGACGAGCCGGAGGAAGCCAACCCGCTGGCCGCGGCGGTGCGCCGCGACACGACCACGGGGGTGGACCCACGGCGGGCCACCGCCCGGGTGTTCGGCTCGAAGCCTGGCGCGTACGGTGCGGGCCTGCTGCCGCTCATCGACGCCCGCAACTGGCAGACCGACGCCGACCTGGCCGAGGTCTACAGCGTGTGGGGCGGCTACGCCTACGGGCGCGACCTGGACGGCGTGGAGGCCCGGGCTGACATGGAACGCACGTTCTCGCGCATGCAGGTGGCGGTGAAGAACACCGACACCCGCGAGCACGACGTGTTCGACTCCGACGACTACTTCCAGTACCACGGCGGGATGGTCGCCACCGTGCGGGCGCTCACCGGGACCAGCCCCAAGGCCTACATCGGCGACTCCGCGAACCCGGCCCGGGTGCGCACCCGCGACCTGGCCGAGGAGACCGCCCGGGTGTTCCGCGCCCGGGTCGCCAACCCCAAGTGGATCGAGGCCATGCAGCGCCACGGCTACAAGGGCGCGTTCGAGCTGTCGGCCACCGTGGACTACCTGTTCGGCTACGACGCCACCGCCGGGGTCGTGGAGGACTGGATGTACGACACGCTGGCCGAGCGCTACGTGTTCGACAGCGACGTGCGGGCGTTCATGGAGCAGTCCAACCCCTGGGCGCTGCGGGCGGTCACCGAGCGGCTGCTCGAAGCCGCCGACCGCAAGCTGTGGCGCGAGCCCGACCCCGACACCCTCGACCGACTGCGGCAGACCTACCTGGACCTGGAAGGAGCGCTCGAAGACCGGTGATGCACCCCTATCCGTTCAGCGCGCTGGTCGGCGCATCCGACCTGCAGCTCGCCCTGCTGCTCAACGCGGTCAACCCCGCCATCGGGGGTGTCCTGGTCCGCGGGGAGAAGGGCACCGCGAAGTCCACCGCGGTGCGCGGCCTGGCGGCGCTGCTGCCCGACGTGACCGTGGTCGCCGGCTGCCGTTTCTCCTGCGACCCGGCACGGCCCGACCCTGCCTGTCCTGACGGGCCCCACGCCGGGGCCGACGACGGTGCCGAGCCCCGATCGGTGCGCCTCGTCGAGCTGCCGGTCGGCGCGACCGAGGACCGCCTCGCCGGGTCCATCGACCTCGAGCGCGCCCTGATGGAGGGACGACGCGCGTTCGAGCCGGGCCTGCTCGCCGAGGCCCACCGAGGCGTGCTCTACGTCGACGAGGTGAACCTGCTCGGCGACCACCTCGTGGACCTGCTGCTGGACGCCGCGGCGATGGGCACCAACATCGTCGAGCGTGAGGGCGTCAGCGTCCGTCACCCCGCCCGCTTCCAGCTGGTGGGCACGATGAACCCCGAAGAGGGGGAGCTGCGGCCCCAGCTGCTGGACCGATTCGGGCTCACCGTGGAGATCGCCGCCAGCCGCGACCCCGCCGAGCGGGCCGAGGTGGTCCGCCGTCGCCTCGACTACGAGGCGGACCCGGCCGGGTTCGCCGCGGCCTGGACCGACACCGACGCCCAGACCGCGGCGCGGGTCCGCGCGGCCCGCAAGCTCCTCGGCGAGGTGGTCCTCGGCGACGAGGCGCTGGATGCCGTGGTGGCCGCCTGCGCGGCGTTCGAGGTCGACGGGATGCGCGCCGACATCGTCACCGCCAAGACCGCCAGCACGCTGGCCGCCTGGGAACAGCGCAGCACGGTCACCGTCGACGACGTGCGCACCGCAGCGCTGCTGGCCTTGCCGCACCGCCGCCGACGAGGCCCGTTCGACCCGCCGGGCATCGACGAGCAGCGCCTCGACGAGGCGCTGGGCGCCCGCGACGGGGACGGCGAGGGCCCCGACGACGACCCGCCGCCCGGGGGCGCCGCGCCGCCACCCACCGACCAGGACCCCACCGACCAGGACCCCACCGACCAGGACCCCACCGACCAGGACCCCACCGACCAGTCGTCGGATGGCAACGAGCCCTCGGCAGCGCACCCCTCAGCGGGGGCGGGCGAGACCGCCCAGCCGGCCGGGTCCACGTTCCGCCCCGTGCTCCTGGAGACCGAGGGCGTCGGCGCCGGCGCGCACGGCCGGCGCAGTCCCGCCGAGGGCGACCGCGGACGCCATGCCGGCGCGCGCCGACCGGCGGGCCGACCCCGCGACGTCGACCTGCCCGCCACGCTGCGGGCCGCCGCCCCGTACCAGACCTCCCGGGGCCGACCCCCGCCGGGCCAGACCTCCCGGGGCCGACCCCCGCCGGGCCAGACCTCCCGGGGCCGCCCCACACCAGGCCAGGGCGCCGGGGAGCGCGGCGCAGCAGGGCTCGTGCTGCGCCGGGGGGATCTGCGCCAGAAGACGCGCGAGGGCCGTGAGGGCAACCTCGTGCTGTTCACCGTGGACGCCAGCGGCTCGATGGCCGCCCGCCGACGGATGAGCGCGGTGAAGGGCGCGGTCCTGTCCCTACTGCTCGACGCCTACCAGCGTCGCGACCGGATCGGCGTGATCACCTTCCGGGGGGATCGGGCCGACCTGCTCGTCCCCCCGACATCGTCGGTGGACCTCGCGGCGCGGCTGCTCACCGACCTGCCCACCGGCGGGCGGACCCCCATCGCGGCGGGTCTGCAGCGCGCCGCGCAGGTCATCGCCAGCGAGCGGGTCCGCGACCCCCGCCGCCGCCCCCTGCTGCTGCTGCTCACCGACGGGCGGGTCACCACCGGACCGGATCCCGCCGCCGCCGCGGCCGGACTGGCCTCCCGGGGCGTGCCCGCCGTGGTCGTCAACACCGAGGACGGACCGCTGCGCCTCGGCCTGAGCGGCCGGCTCGCCACCGCCCTGGGGGCGCCGTGCCTGCGGCTTGAGGAACTCGCCGCAGGGCCCCTCGCCGGACTCGTCCACAGCATCACCGCAGGACCGAGGAGGGGAGCAGCATGACCACCGCCGAGGAGCAGCCCCGCCGGCGCAAGCGCGAGCGACCCCTGCTGATCGTCAACACCGGGCAGGGCAAGGGCAAGTCCACCGCCGCGTTCGGCTTGCTGCAGCGCGCCTGGGCGCAGGGATGGCACTGCGGCGTCTACCAGTTCGTGAAGTCTGGCAAGTGGCGCGTCGGCGAGCACAAGGCCGCGTCGCTGCTGTCGGACTCCGACCAGGGCGGGCAGATCGACTGGTTCAAAATGGGCGACGGGTGGACGTGGACCTCCCGCGACCTCGACCAGTCCGCCGACCTTGCCCGGGAAGGTTGGGAGGAGGTCAAACGCCGCCTCGCCGACGAGACCTACACCTTCCTGCTGCTCGACGAGTTCACCTACCCGATGAAGTTCGGCTGGGTGGACACCGTCGAGGTGTGCGACGCACTCGCCGCCCGGCCCGGCCACCAGCATGTGTGCATCACCGGCCGGGACGCACCCGCAGAGCTCGTCGACCTCGCCGACCTCGTCAGCGAGATCACCAAGGTCAAGCACCCCTTCGACGAGGGCCACCGCGGTCAGAAGGGCATCGAGTGGTAACGGTCCTCGTGGTCCCCGACGGGGCCGCCGATCCGCTCGGCCCGGACCCGACCTGCCTGGAAGCCGCCCGCACGCCGCAGCTGGACCGGCTCGCCGGTCAGGGCCGCCTGGAGCTGGTCGCCACCATCCCCGCCGGGCTGGCGCCGGGCACCGAGGTGGGCCTGCCCAGCCTGCTCGGGGTGCGTCTGGACGCGCCGCTGGCGCGCGGGCTGCTCGAAGCCGCAGCCGCCGCCATCGCGGTCGAGGCGGAGCAGGGCGCGTGGCGCCTGGACCGGCCCGTCGGCGAGACCGCCGACGCCGCAGCGATGGACACCGCCGTGCGCCCGCTCGGCGCCCGGGTCCACCCGCTGGCCGGCCACCGCACCCTGCTCGTCGGGCCCCGGCGGTGGGGTGACGCCCCGCCGGGCCCCCACCACAGCGACCGGCCGCTGGACGACCTCGCCACCGGGGTGTTCGCCACGATCGCCCGACTGACCTGCGCGTGGCCCTGGGGCCGCCTGCCGGTCGAGGAGCCCGCGAACGTGCCCACCCTGCTGGGCCGGCCCGTCACCGTCGTCGCCGCCGGCGGAGCGCCCGACGGCATCGCCCGCCTCCTCGGCTGCCAGGTCACCGACGCGCAGCCCGAGTCGGTCACCGCCGACGCCGGCGCCGACCAGGTCGTCGTCGTGCACCGCCCTGGACCCGACGACGCCGCGCACGCGCGGAACCGGGCAGCAAAGATCGCCGCGCTCGAAGCAGTCGACACGTTGATCGGTCGGCTCGCCGCCATCGTCGTCCGCCGCGGCGGTGCGCTGATCGTCTGCCCCGATCACGGCTGCGACCCCGCCACCGGCAGGCACACCGCCGGCCCGGTCCCGGCACTGGTGTGGAGAAGCACGGCTGCCGGTCGGGCCGAAGGGGCCGTGCACGGTGGGTGGGCTCGCGGTCCGGAAGGAGCGGCCGGCAGCCGGCTCACCGAGCGGGCCGTGGCGACCTTGGAGGCGGTCCCGGCGCGGGTGCTGCTGGCGGCCCGGGAGGCGGTGGCGTGACCACCGTCCCCAGGATCGTGGTGGCCGGCACCCACTCGGGCGTGGGCAAGACGACCGTGGCCACCGGGCTCATGGCCGCGCTGGCCGCCCGGGGGCTGCGCGTGGCCGGGTTCAAGGTCGGCCCCGACTTCATCGACCCGTCCTATCACCGACTGGCCACCGGGATGGCGTCGCGCAACCTCGACGTGCACCTGTCCGGCGAGTCGCTGATCGCCCCGCTGTTCGTCCGCGGCGCGCAGCACGCCGACGTGGCCGTCATCGAGGGGGTCATGGGCGTGTTCGACGGGGCGGCGGCGGACCGCGACACGGCTTCCACCGCCCACGTCGCCCGCCTGCTTTCCGCCCCGGTGCTCCTGGTGGTCGACGCGCAGGCGATGGCCAGGTCGGTCGCAGCGCTCGTGCACGGGTTCGCCACCTTCGACCCGGAGCTGCGGATCGCAGGGATCGTGGTCAACCGGCTGGGCTCCCCGCGACACGCCGCCCTGGTCCGCACCGCGCTGGAGCCGCTGGGCATCCCCGTCGTCGGGACGTTGCTGCGCGACGAGGCTCTGCGCACCCCCTCCCGCCACCTCGGGCTCGTGCCCGCCGCCGAGCGCGCGCCCGCCGCCACCGACGCCGTCGCCGTCCTCGGCCAGCGGGTCGGGCACGCGCTCGACCTCGACGGCGTGCTGCGCCTCGCCGGCCAGGCACCGGCGCTGACCGCGACACCGTGGGAGCCGCCGCCCAGCAACGGTCGCGCACGCATCGCCGTGGCCGGCGGGCCGGTGTTCAGCTTCACCTACACCGAGAACCTCGAGGCGCTGCGCGCGGCCGGCGCCGAGATCGTCGCGCTTGACCCCACACGCGACGAGACGCTTGACGCCGTCGACGCGCTCTACCTCGGCGGGGGGTTCCCCGAGGAGCACGCCGAGGCGCTGTCCGCCAACGCGCCGTTGCGCACAGCCGTCACCGCCTTCGCCCGCAGCGGCCGGCCGGTCGTCGCCGAGTGCGGTGGGCTGCTGTACCTGTGCGCCGAGCTGGACGGCCTGGCGATGTGCGGTGTGCTGGAGGCGACCGCGTCGATGACCGGGCGCCTGCACCTGGGGTACCGCCGCGCCGAGGCCGCCACCGACTCGGTGCTGTGGCGCCGCGGCGAGCAGGTCGCCGGCCACGAGTTCCACTACTCGGCGACCAGCCCTGCCGCGGGAACACCAGGCGCATGGCGCTGGCAGGGACGCGCCGAGGGCTTCGCCGCAGCCAATATCCACGCCAGCTTCCTGCACACCCACTGGGCGGCGACCCCCCAGGCCGCCCGACGGCTCGTGGAGGCCGCGGCATGAGGCTCACCGGCGTGGGCGTGGGGCCGGGCGACCCCGAGCTGGTGACCGTCAAAGCGGTGCGGGTCCTGGGCGAGGCCGACCAGGTGTTCGTGCCCGTGTCGTCCAGCGGCGAGCCCGGCTACGCCGAACGGGTCGTCCTTGCGCACGTCGGCCATCAGCGGGTGACCCGGCTGGCGTTCACCCTCGGCGACGACCCCGCCGGGCGTGAGGCCGGCTGGGACGCGGCCGGCGACGCCGTCGCGGAGGTGATCGGGGTCGGGGGCCACGCCGCCTTCGCCACGATCGGTGACCCCAACTTGTACTCGACGTTCACCTACCTCGCCGACACCGTCCGCGGGCTGGTCCCCGACGTGGCGATCGACACCGTGCCGGGGATCACCGCCCTGCAGGACCTCGCCGCGCGCAGCGGCACCGTGCTCGCCGAGGGCACGCAGACGCTCGCGCTGCTGCCCTTCACGGCCGGCGCCGACCAGCTGGCCGCCGCGTTGGCGGCTCACGACACCGTGGTGTCCTACAAGGGCGGGCGGCACCTGCCCCGCATCCGCGAGGTGCTCGCCGACAGCGGCCGACTCGAGCAGGCGGTGTTCGGCGCCCGGCTGGGCCTGGACGACGAGCTGGTCGGGGACCTGCCCGACGGGCCCGCGCCCTACCTGTCGACGGTGATCGTCACCCGTGTCCGCGGTGCGCGCGGGGGTGCCCTGTGAGCGCCGGGAAGGTGTGGTTCGTCGGCGCGGGCCCCGGTGCCCCCGACCTGCTGACGCTGCGCGGCGCCCGGGTCATCGCCGCCGCCGACGTGGTGATCTGGGCGGCCAGCCTGGTCATGGCCGCCACGGTGACCGACCACGCCCGGTACGACGCGCAGATCGTGGACTCCTCCGGGCTGACCCTGGAGGAGGTGTGCGCCATCTACGACCGCGCCGCCGCCGCAGGGTTGCAGGTCGCGCGTGTGCACTCCGGTGACCCGTCGCTGTGGGGAGCGGTGGGCGAGCAGATCGCGGCGTGCGAGGCGCGCGGGCTGGGCTGGGAGATCGTGCCCGGCGTGTCCTCCCTCGCCGCGGCCGCCGCCGCGGTCGGCCGCGAGCTCACCGCGCCCGAGGTCGCCCAGTCGGTGATCCTGACCCGGCTGGCCACCGCCACCCCGATGCCGGCGGGCGAGGAGGTCCGCGCCTTCGCCCGGCACGGCACGACCATGGCGCTGTTCCTGTCCGCCAAGCGCGCCGACGCGGTCCAGCGCGAGCTGCTCGCCGGCGGCTACCCGCCCGACACCCCCTGCGCGGTGGTGTACAAGGCCACCTGGCCCGACGAGCAGGTGCAGCACTGTGCCCTGGACGACCTCGCAGCAACGTTGCGGTCCATGGGGGTGCGCAAGCACACCCTCATCCTGGTCGGTCGCGCGCTGGAAGCCGGCGGAACCCGCAGCAAGCTGTACGACCCCGGGTTCTCCCACGAGTTCCGCACCGGGGCGGCGCCGTGAGCGGCGCTCGGGAGCTGCGCGAACCGGACCTGCCGCGCACCGCGAAGGACCGCCCCACCGCGCTGCGCACCGGATGGACGACCGGCGCGTGCTCGTCGGCCGCCGCCAAAGCGGCGGCGGTGCTGCTCGCCGGCGGCGACGTCCCCACCAGGGTCGACATCCCGCTGCCCCAACCCTTCGCCGGCAGCGACCGGGCCGGGTTCGCCGTCCAGCATGCGCAAGCCGTCGACGGCTGGGCCGAGGCGGTCGTGGTCAAGGACGCCGGCGACGACCCCGACGTGACCGACGGCGCGCACCTCACCGTGCGTCTGGAGCCCGCCGCCGAGCCCGGGATCACCTTCCACGCCGGCGACGGTGTGGGCACCGTCACCAAGCCGGGGCTCGGTCTGGAGGTCGGGGGACCCGCGATCAACCCGACCCCGCGGCGGATGATCGCCCAGGCGGTCGGCGAGGTCGTCGACCTGGAGCGCGTCGGCGTGGCGTGCACCATCACCGTCCCCGGCGGCCAGACGATGGCGCGCAAGACCACCAACCGCCGGCTGGGGATCGTGGGGGGCATCTCCATCCTCGGCACCACCGGCATCGTCCGGCCGTTCTCCACCGCCAGCTGGCGCGCCTCGGTCGTCCAGGCCGTCGACGTCGCCGCCGCAGCCGACCAGGACCTGGTGGTGCTGGCCACCGGCGGGCGCACCGAGCGGGCCGCCATGCGGCTGCTGCCCGACCTGGCCGACGTGTGCTTCGTCGAGCTCGGCGACTTCACCGGGGCGGCGCTGCGACGCCTGACCGAACGCGGCATCGGCCGCTGCGTGTTCGTCGGCATGATCGGCAAGCTCGCCAAGCTCGGCGCCGGGATCCTCATGACCCACTACACCCGCTCCAAGGTGGACCTCGGCTACCTGGCCGAGATCACCGCCGACGCCGGCGCCCCCTCAGACGTCGTCGACGCGGTCGCCGTCGCCAACACCGCCCGCCACGCCTACGAGCTGTGGCAGCACCACGGCGTCGAGCGGGCGCCGTCCCTGCTGTGCGCGCAGGTCGCCGACAACCTCACCCGGTTCACCGACGGCGCCGTGGACGCCGACGCGGTGATGGTCGACTTCGACACGCTCGAGCTGGTCGGCGCCAGCCCCGGCTGGCGGGCGCCCCGATGATCACCGTGGTGGGACTCGACGGCGGGCCGCTGGCCGACCGCGCCCGCGCCGCGCTGGCCCGGGCCGACGTCGTCCTGGGCTGGTCCCGCCATGTCGAGCTCGTCGCCGGGTCGCTGCCGCCGGCGGTGCGCCAGGTCGTGGTCGACCGTGACCTGCCCGCGACCCTGACGGTGCTGCGCGAGGCCCAGGGGCGCCGCGTCGTGCTCGCCTCCGGCGACCCGGGCTTCTTCGGCATCGTCCGGGCGGTGGCCGCCGAGCACACCGACGTCACGGTGATCCCCGCGGTGTCGTCGGTGGCGGCGGCGTTCGCCGCGGCCGCGACCTCCTGGGACGACGCCCAGGTCGTCTCCACCCACGGCCGCTCGCCTGACCGCGCGCTCGCGGTCTGCCGGCGCCTGCCCAAGGTCGCGGTCCTGACCGGCCCGGCGCTCGGCCCCGCCGAGCTCGGTGCGGCGCTCGCCGGGCTGGCCAAGCGCCTGGTCGTCGCCGAGCGCCTCGGCCATCCCGACGAGCGGGTCACCACCGTGACCCCCCACGAGGCCGCCGCCCGCAGCGACTGGCGCGACCCCAACGTCGTCGTCGTCCTCGACGACCCGCTGCCGGCGTCACAGAAGGGCTGGGCGGCGCCGCCCCGTGGGACCGCCCAGCGCTGGGCGCTGCCCGAGAGCGCGTTCACCCACCGCGACAGCATGATCACCAAAGCCGAGGTGCGCGCGGTCGCGCTCGGCTGGCTCGGCCCGGGATTGGGTGACCTCGTGTGGGACGTCGGCGCCGGCAGCGGCGCGGTGGCCACCGAGTGCGCCCGACTGGGCGCAGCGGTGATCGCCGTGGACAGCGACCCCGAGCAGTGCGACCGCGCCCGGGCCAACGCCGCCGGCCACGACGTGCCCGTCGAGGTCGTGTGCGCCAAGGCACCCGAGGCGCTGGCCGCCCTACCCGACCCCGACGCGGTGTTCGTCGGCGGCGGGGGGACCGCGCTGACCGACATCGTCGAGCAGGCGGCTGCCCGCGCCCGCCGCAGCGTGGTCGTCGCCCTGGCCACCGTCGAACGCATCGCCGGCGTGACCGGGGCGCTGGAGCGCCACGGCCTGCAGGTCGAAGCCACCCAGATCCACGCCGCCCGCCTGGCACCGCTGGCCGGCGGCCACCGGCTGGCCACCACCAACCCGGTCTTCCTGATCAGGGGAGGCCGGCCGTGACCACGGTCGCCATCGCCGCCACCGCCGCGGGACGCCGCCACGGCGAGCACCTCGCCGCGGTGCTGGCCGACACCTGCCTGGTGGACGGCCGGCCCGCCCAGGCGCTGGCGGACGCCTGGGACGATGCCGCAGCACTCGTGCTGTGCATGGCCACGGGTGCGGCCACCCGGCTCGTCGCCCCGCATCTGGCCGGCAAGCGCACCGACCCGCCGGTGGTGACCGTCGACGACGCGGGCCGCTTCGCGGTCGCGCTGTGCGGCGGCCACCACGGCGCCAACGACCTCGCCCGCCGGGTCGCCGCGGCGCTGGGCGCCACACCCGTGGTGACCACCGCCAGCGACGTGCTGGACCTGCCAGCGCTCGACACCCTCGGAGCGGACCTGGGCCTGCGGCTCGACCCCGACCACGCCGCCACCGCCGCCGTCGGCGCCGCCCTCCTCGCGGGGGCGCCGGTGCACCGTTGGCGGGCCCGACCCTGGCCCACCGGCCCCCTGCCCACCACCGTGGTCGACAGCGACGAGCCGCGCGCCCCCGGCATCCTCGTCACCGACGAGCTGGTCGACGCGCCCCGCCCGTGCGTGGTGTACCGCCCAGCGTCGCTCGTGGTCGGCATGGGTGCCGCCCGCGGCGTCTCGGCGGCCGAGGTCGGCGACCTGGTCGACGCCGCCCTGGCCGACGCCGGACTGTCCCCACTGTCGGTGACCCGGCTGGCCACCGCCGACGTCAAGGCCGACGAGCCCGGCGTCATCGCCGCCGCGGCCGCCCGTGGATGGCCGCTGGTCACCCACCCTGTCGGCCGGCTGGCGGCCGTGGCGGTGCCCAACCCCAGCGAGACCGTCCGCGCCGCCGTGGGCACCCCCAGTGTCGCCGAGGCTGCAGCGCTGGAGTCGGGCGGCGAGCTGGTCGTGGCCAAGCGCAAGAGCGCCAACGCCACGGTGGCGGTGGCCCGCCTGCCGGTGCGCGGCCGGCTCACGCTGGTCAGCGCCGGGCCCGGCGACGAGGCGCTGCTGCCGGCGATGGCCCGCGACGCCCTGGCCGCCGCGGAGGTCGTCGTCGGCCTCGACCAGTACCTGGACCGGGTACGCGGGTTCACCCGCCCGGGCTGCGAGATCCGGCCCAGCCCGATCGGCGACGAGGTGACCCGCGCCCGGGAAGCGGTGGGGGCTGCCCGGGAGGGCCGCAGCGTCGCGCTGCTGTCGGGAGGCGACATCGGGGTGTACGCCATGGCGTCGCCCGCCGTCGAGCTGGCCGGCGACGACATCGACGTGGTGACGATCCCCGGGATCACCGCAGCGGTGGCCGCAGCGGCACTGCTCGGCGCTCCGCTGGGCCACGATCACTGCGCCATCTCGCTGTCGGACCTGCTCACGCCGTGGGAGGTGATCCGCCGGCGGGTCAAAGCCGCCGCGGAAGGCGACCTCGTCGTCGTGTTCTACAACCCGCGCAGCCGAGCCCGTGACTGGCAGCTGCAGGAGGCCTGCCTGCTGCTGGGCGAGCACCGCAAGCCCGACACCCCGGTCGGCATCGTCACCGACGCCTACCGGCCCACCCAGCAGGTGACCCTCACCACCCTCGGTGAGCTCGACCCCCAACTGGTCGACATGCGCACCACCGTGGTGGTCGGCAGCAGCCAGACCCGCCTGGCCGCCGGCCGCATGCTCACCCCCAGGGGCTACCAGTGACCGCGGTCAGCGAGCGCAGGTACGCGGTCTCATGTGACGACACCGCCGTAGCGGTCACCATGGCCTGTGTGGGCTGCGGCGCGTGCCTCGCCACCTGCCCGGAGGCCGCCATCCGGGTCGCGCCACCCGGATACGGGCCGCCCCTGGACGTGCTGGACTCCTGCACCGCCTGCGCAGAGTGCATCGAGATCTGCCCCGTCGACGCCATCGTGGAGGTCTTGCGGTGACCACCGTCCACCCCATCGAAGCCGAGTCCTACCGCCGCATGCGCGGCACGGTGGACCTCGCCGGGCTCCCACCGCTGAGTCGTGCCGTGACCGAACGGGTCGTGCACGCCTCAGCCGACGTGGACTACGCCGGCGACCTCGTCCTGGACGAGGACGCGCTGCAGCGTGGCCTGGCCGCACTGGACGCCGGGCGGCCTGTGGTCGTCGACGTGGCGATGGTCGCCGCGGGCATCACCGCCGTTGCGACCTCATGCGGCCTCGGTGCGGCCGAGCCCCCGCCGGGACAGACCCGCAGCGCCGCGGGGATCCGCGCCGCGGTGGCGCAGGCCGGTCCGGGAGGCGTCTACGTCGTGGGCTGCGCCCCCACCGCGCTGTTCGCACTGCTGGAAGCCGACGCGGACCCGGCGCTGGTCGTCGGCCTGCCCGTGGGCTTCGTCGGCGCGGTCGAGGCCAAGCAAGCACTGCGCGACAGCGGCCTGCCGGCGGTCAGCAACCGGGGCCCCAAGGGCGGGTCGGCCGTGGCCGCAGCCGCGCTGAACGCGCTGCTGTACGCCGGGGGTCGGCGATGACGCCCGCCCTGCTGCTCGCCGGGCACGGCACCCGCAGCACCGCCGGCGTCGAGGAGTACTTCGCCCTGGCGGACCGCGTCCGCGCGCTCGCACCCGAGCTGACCGTGGGCACCGGGTTCATCGAGCTCGCCTCCCCGCCGCTGACCACCGCCGCTGGCGACCTCGCCGCCGCGGGACACGAGCACATCGTCGTGCTGCCCCTGGTGCTGCTCGGCGCCGGACACGCCAAGACCGACGTCCCCGGAAGCATCGCCGCGGCCCGCCGTCAGCTGCCGGGCGTGCGCTTCACCTACGGCCGCCCGCTCGGTGTCCACCCGAACCTGCTCACCGTCCTCGACGAGCGCCTGACCGCGGCCGTGCCGCCCGCCGAGCGCTCGCACACCGCCGTGCTGCTCGTCGGTCGTGGCTCCAGCGACCCCGACGCCAACGCCGACCTGCACAAGGTCTCCCGGCTGCTGTGGGAAGGCCGGGACTGGCCGCTGGTGGAGACCGGATTCGTCGGGCTCACCCACCCCCGCATCCCCCAGGCGCTGGAGCGCCTGCGCCTGCTCGGCGCCACCCGCATCGCCGTCGTCCCCTACTTCCTGTTCACCGGTGTGCTCGAGGAGCGCATCCGCGCCCAATCAGCGGCCTACGCCCGCCAACACGCGGACGTGGCGGTGACCGTCACCGGCTACCTTGGCCCCGACGATCGCATCGCCGGACTCGCGCTGGACCGTTACGCCGAGGCACTGGACGGCACCGCGGTGATGAACTGCGACGGCTGCGTCCACCGCAGACCCCTGCCGGGCTTCGCCGACAAGGTCGGCCTGCCCCAGGTGCCGCACGCACATCCCGACGACCCGGGGCCGGCGCCCCCCGCACCCCCGGCCGACGAGGGCGTGCACACCCATGGGTGAGCGCATCCTCGTCCTCGGCGGGACCCGCTCGGGCAAGAGCGCCGCCGCCGAAGCGCTGGTCACCGGCACGGCGCAGGTGGCCTACCTCGCCACCGGGCAGCCCAGCGACGACGAGATGACCGCACGCATCGCCGCCCACCGCGCCCGCCGGCCGGCCCACTGGGCGACGGTAGAGACCCCTGACCTGGTCGCCGGGCTCGACCGCAGCCCCGCCGGCGCCGCGGTGCTCGTCGACTCCCTCGGGGGCTGGGTGAGCGCGGCACTGGACGCCGACGCCGCACTGGACCGCCTGAAGGCCTTCTGGGACGCCGCAGCAGCCCGGCCCGGCGGGCCGGTGGTCGTGGTCGCCGAGCTCGTCGGCGAGGGCCTCGTGCCGCCCGACCCGCTGACCCGCCGCTGGGTGGACATGCTGGGAGACGCAGCGCAACTCCTGGCCGCCGACGCCGACCGGGTGCTGCAGGTCGTCGCCGGTCGCGCCACCCCCCTCCCCGCACGAACCCCACCGGCGGATCGGGCGACCGGGGGACCCGCGACAGGCCTGCGGGCGCACGGGGACACGATGGTGCCCCCCGGGGCGCTGGACCTCGCGGTGAATGTGTGGGGCGACGGGCCGCCGGAGCACATCCGCATGCCCATCACGGCATCCCTCGACGGCCTCGCGGGGTATCCCGCAGACGGTGACGCACGCACCGCTGTCGCCCTGCGCCACGGACGGGACCCCGCAGAGGTCTGCGTGACGGCCGGGGCCGCCGAGGCGTTCTGGCTGCTCGCCGCGACGCTCGAGGCACGCCGGCCGGTCATCGTTCACCCGCAGTTCACCGAGCCGGAGGCGGCCCTGCGCGCCGCAGGCCTGCCCGTGGCGCACTGCTACCGACGCCCCGGCGACGGTTGGGCGCTCGACCCCACCGCGGTACCTGACGACGCCGACCTGGTGGTCGTCGGCAACCCCAACAACCCCACGGGCACGCTCGATGCGCCCGAGGTCGTCGCGGCCGTGTGCCGGCCCGGCCGGACCACCGTCGTGGATGAGGCGTTCATGGACTTCGTCGAGGACCCCGCAGCCAGCCTCGCAGCGCGCAGCGACCTTCCGGGCCTCGTGGTCGTGCGCAGCGTCACCAAGTTGTGGGGCCTGGCGGGGCTGCGGGCCGGCTACCTGCTTGCCCCGCCCGTGCTGGTCGACCGGCTGCGGTGCCGCCGCCAGCCCTGGGCGGTGTCGACGCCGGCGTTGGCGGCCGTGGCCGCCTGCGCCGCCGACGAGCAACATCGTCTGGAGGTGGCCCGGCGGGTCACACGGGAACGCGAGCGGCTGGCCGCCGCGCTGGCAGCGCGGACCGACGTCGAGGTGTGGCGCGGGGCCGCCAACTTCCTGCTGCTGCGCGTGCCCGACGGCCCCCGCGTCCACGCCGGGCTGCTGGAGCGGGGCATCGCCGTGCGTCCCTCCACGTTCCCGGGCCTTGACGCCTCTCATCTGCGGGTGTCGGTCCGCGACGCACCCAGCAGCGAGCGGCTCGCCGGCGCACTCACAGCGATCCTCACCGCATGAACGTCACCGTCATGCACGGGGTGCTCGCCGTCCGGTTCACCCAGTCGTTGCGGTGCCTGTCCTCCGCGGTGCTCGGGGGCGGCCTCGGCGACATCCGCACCTGGCTCAACGTCCAGGTCCCTCCCGCCTACGCGCGTACCGATCCAGCAGCGCACCTGCAGCAGGTGGCCGACCGCCGCGGCGACCCCACCGGAACGGCGACCGACGCCCTGTGCATCGCGTGCCTGCCCGGACCTGCACCGAGCAGCTTTGCCGGGCCGGGCACCCGTGTCGGCGCCGCCATCGCCATGTCGGTCCACGAGGCGGTCGTTGCCGGAGCCTTGTGGGACCGCCGGCAGGCAGCCGCAGGAGCCGGCCGGTGACCGCCGAGCAGCGCGTCACTGATCTCGTCGCCGAGATCGAGCCTGTCGACGACGGCGCCGCGCAGGCCGCCCGGCGCCGGCACCAGACCCTGCTGAAGCCGCCCGGCAGCCTCGGACGGCTCGAGCAACTCGGCGCGCAGCTTGCCGCGATCGCCGGCCGCTGCCCCCCGCCGGTCCCCGGCGAGCCCGCGGTGGTCGTTGCTGCCGGTGACCACGGTGTCCACGCCCGCGGCGTCACGCCGTGGCCCCAGCAGATCACCGCCGCCATGGTCGAGCAGTTCTGCGCCGGACGGGCCGCAGCCAACGTCCTCGCCCACGTGGCCGGGGCACGGGTCAGCGTCCTCGACGTCGGTGTGGCCCATCCCGTCCCCGACCACCCGCGGCTGCGGCGCGCCCGGGTGCGCGACGGCACCGCAGACCTGAGCGCCGGTCCCGCCATGACCCGCGAGGAGGCCGCCCGGGCGGTGCTGGCCGGAGCGGGCATCGTCGACGAGCTCGTCGCGGCCGGTGCTGATTTGCTGGTCACCGGGGACATGGGGATCGCCAACACGACACCGTCGGCGTGCCTGGCCGCGGCGTTCACCGGTGTCAGCGCTGCCATGATCACCGGCCGAGGGGCCGGTGTGGACGATGACACGTTCGGTATCAAGGTCACCGTCGTCGGGGAGGCGCTCACGCGTCACCAGCCCGACCCCGGGGACCCGCTGGGCGTCCTCGCCGCCGTCGGCGGATTGGAGCACGCAGCATTGGCCGGCCTGATCCTGGCCGGCGCGGCCGAGCGCCTCCCGGTCATCCTTGACGGGGTGGTGTCGAACACCGCCGCGCTCGTCGCGGCGGCGATTTGCCCGGCGGTCGGCGGGTACCTCGTGGGAGGCCACCGGTCCACCGAGCCGGCCGCGGTCGCGAGCCTCGACCATCTCGGCCTCGACACGCTACTCGACCTGCAGCTGCGATTGGGAGAGGGGACCGGGGCGCTGCTCGCGGTCCCACTCGTCATCGCCGCCGCTCAGGTGCTGAGCGACATGGCGGAACTGGACGACCTCGGTCTTTCCGGCTGAAGGTGCGAACCGCCCTGCGCTTCCTCACCATCCTTCCGGCCCCCGGTGAGCATCGGGCACCGGGCCACGCGACGGTGATCTCCTTCCCCCTCGTCGGTGCGCTCACCGGCTTGGCCTGGCTCGGCGCCTTCTCCCTCGGGATGCTCCTCGACATGCCGCTGGTGGCGGCCGCGTTCGTGCTCGTCGTGGACGCAGTGCTGACCGGTGTCCTGCACCTGGACGCCTGTGGCGACGTGGCCGACGGGGTCGCCAGCCGCCGCCCACCCGACGACGCCATCCGGATCATGCGCGAGCCCGCGGTCGGTGCGGCCGGCGCGGCTGCGATCGTCCTGGTCACCCTGCTCCGGTTCGCGTTGCTGGCCGGAGCCCCTGCGGCAGGCCTCGCTTTGGTGGCGGCCCCGGTGGCGGGCCGCACGGCGATGATCCTGCTGCTCACGCTGCTCCCGCCGCGGGACCACGGTTCGCTGGCTGCCGCCTTCGCGCGTCCAGGCCCCCTCGCGACGTTGACCACCGTGGCGGTGGCGCTTGCCGCCGTCACCCTCGCTGGAGGACTGCAGGGCGCCGTCGCCCTCGCCGGTTCCTTGGTCGCCGTGACCGTCTACGGCCTGTGGTGGCGAAAGCGCTTCGGTGGCCTCACCGGTGACGGCGTCGGCGCCGGCGGACTGCTGGCCGAGACCGCAGCTCTTCTCGCCATAGTCGCTTGACGTCCGGCTTGCTGCTTCTCGCCCGGCCCGTCAGGGCACCCACCAGCGCGCCCCGCCGGTCAGCATGCGGCCACCTGCGTAGGCGAACATGCAGGGGGTCGGGTCGTCGGAGTGCGCATGTCCGGTAGGTTGCTTGGCGGGCGACGACCCCAAAAGTTGAAGCCGCGCCGGTCACCCGGATTGGCGGGTGGCGCGGCGCGGCTGGCTGGGGGGAGCTGGGGCGTTGTCTAGAAGCCGAACAGGCTCTTGATGGTGTTCAGCAGGGACGTGACGGACTCGGTGATCGTGGTGAGCACTCCGCGAGCCTCGTCGCCCTGCTCGGGCAGGTCGACGTCGTCGAGGCCATCGACCTCCAGGTCGTCGCCGTCGACGGCGTTCTCGGTGGCGTCGTTCTCCTGCTCGCCGCGTGCGCGGGCGGCGGCGGCGCGCTGCTCACCGAAGTCGCGGCCGCCCTCGCGGGCCTCCTCGCTGGCGGGCACGGTCACGCCGGACCGCTCGCTGGCATGGGCTCGGGCCTCGGCGGAGCGCTCCTGGCCGGTGGCGGGCGAGCCTTGCGGTGCGGCGTTCTCGCGGGCCTCGGCGGAGCGGTCCTCGCCGGTGGCGGGTGACCCCTGCGCCTGGGCGGGGGGTGCGGGGATGTCGCTGGGGGGACCGGGCTGGGCCAGGGCGGCGGAGGTGCCGGTGAGCATCAGGGCTGCGGTCAGGGCGGCGGTGGCGGTGCGTCGCATTGCGTCTC
>JBBDQS010000091.1 GCA_040905805.1 Egibacteraceae bacterium
ACCTTGCGCAGCTCGGACACGACGTTGGTGTCGAGCACGAACATCAGCCGAACTCCCTCGGACGAGCGAGCTCGTCGGAGGGCGGGACGGCCGCGGTCTGTGATGTAGACCGGCCTGCGGTCGTCAGAGCCCGCGCACGGGGTGGGGTGTCCAGTCCGGCCAGCGCGGTGGGTAGTCGGCGACGCCGAAGCGGAACGAGCCAACTTCGAACGGGCCGTCGTCCGCGGCGTTGTCCCAGAACACGGTCCGGTAGCAGTGCGGCGTTGCCCGGACGATGAGCGGCCACAGCCGCTGGTAGCGGGCGGTCAGCTTCTCCGCCGGGACGTCGTGGCCGCCCGCGGCCACGCGTGCGGCCACGCGCGGACCGGACAGCTCAAGCGGGATGAGGACCGCGTGGAGGACCACGTCGTAGCCGGCGGCCATGGCGGTGGTGACCAGGTCCACCTTCGAGGGGTGGGAGAACACCGTCTCGGCGCAGAAGTCCAGGCGCGCGTCGATCAGCGCCGCGCGGGCGCGGGCCGCGATCCGTGCGGCGTCGCGCGCGCGCGCCATCTGTTCGCCGGGGAACCGGTCGCGGGCGATCCGGTCGGCGTTCACAAACGCCAGCCCGGGCCGGGACGGATGGATGACCCGCTCGTACAGCGTCGTTTTGCCGGCGCCGTTGGGTCCGGCGATCACGTCCAGACGGCTCACAGCGGCCGACGGGTGCCGTCCGCTGCGATCTCGATCAGGGTGCCGTCGTCGTCGACGGATACCGTGGCGTACCCCTGGGAGCGGGCGGCCGCGCCGAACGACTGCGATGCCGCCAGCTCGCCGATGCGCGCGTCGACGAGGGCGTGCGCGGCGGTGCGCTCGGGGTCGGTCAGCTGCGAGAAGGGGGCGCGACCCTGTGCCGCGGCCATGATGCGGCGGTTGGCGACCGACCCGGCCCGTTCGACCTGCATGCCGATGCGCGCCCAGTGGCTGATCTGCTCGGCGAGCGACCGGTTCTCCGACGGTGCGACGCTCGACGCCGTCGCTGCGACATCGCTCGCGACACGGGTCGGGGTCGAGCGTCCCTTCGCCATCGCGCGCCTCCGTATGATCGTAACGAGTGTAGCAAGATGATACACGCATTGGTCTGTCACCGGTGTGCGCCAGGTTCGTTGGGCTTCGCCCACCCACCCCCTCGTACTGATTTACGTACATCGCGCTTAGGTGCTAGAGTGTACTCATATCAATACAAGACGAAAGCGATGCGCGATGTCTCGGAATCAGGACGAGTGGGTGGTGTATGACCCTGCCTCACTGGGGCGCGCGATCGCCCACTTCCGCGAGCAGACGCACCTGAAGCAGGCCGATCTCGCCGACCAGTCCGGTCTGCACCGCCCCTACCTTTCCCGCTTGGAACGCGGGAAAGCTACCGAGCAGACCGAGCGCCTGTTCCGTGTTCTGCGCCGCCTGGGCCTGGAAGTAGTGGTCCGACGCCGGGAGGATGGCTAGATGGCACGGCCAGCACCGCTCGATCTGTGGCTGTACGGCGCACGCGTTGCAACCGTGGTCGAACGGCGAACCGACAAGTTCCAACTCTCCTACACCGACGAGGCGTTCGACCGGTGGCCGTCCGGCCGCCCACTGCTGTCGGTCGCACTGCCCCTGATACCGGACGCGCACCCGCCAGGCGCCGTCGGACCGTTCCTCGAAGGCCTTCTCCCCGAAGGCGAAGCTCGCAGCATCCTCGAGGAACGCTACGGCGTGCGCCGCGGTGACGTGCACGGCCTGCTCTCCGAGATCGGCAAAGACTGCGCCGGCGCCGTCGTCGTCGTGCCCGCCGGCCACCCCCCACCGGACACGACCGCCGGGGCTGCGGAACCGATCACCGATGAGGAGCTCGCCCGGGCCATCCGTCAACTGCCCGAACGCCCGCTCGGCGATGACGACCGGGTGCGCGTCTCCCTCGCCGGCCAGCAGTCCAAGCTGCTGCTCGTCCGCGCCGCTGACGACAGCTGGGCTCGGCCGGTGGACGGCCACCCGTCCACCCACATCCTCAAGCCTGGCGACGACCGCTATCCCGGGATGGTCGCGAACGAGGCGTTCTGCCTGCGCATCGCACAGCAGGTCGGGCTCACCGACATCGACGTCGACGTGCTCGACATCGATGGGCAGCCGGTTCTGGCCGTGTCCCGCTACGACCGGACCCGCGAAGCTGACGGCAGCGTGCTGCGGTTGCACCAGGAGGACTTCTGTCAGGCGCTCGCGGTCGACACGGGACCGCGAGGCTCCGGCAAGTACGAGGACGCCGGAGGCCCTGCCCTGGCGGACCTCGCCGGGGTTCTCGAGACGCACAACGGCAACCCCGAGCAGACCGCAAGGCTGGCAGAGATCACGATGTTCAACGTGGCCGTCGGCAACGCCGATGCGCACGGCAAGAACCTGTCAGTCCTGCACCCCCCAGTGGGGCCACTGCGCCTGGCGCCGCTGTACGACGTGATCGCCACAGTCCTCTACCCGTCGGTGCACACCGGCGTCGGCCCTCGTCCGGTGTCCTCCGACGCCGCAATGCGCGTCAACTCCATCCGCAACATCCATCAGGTCACGGCACACGACGTGCTGGCCGAAGCGGACCGCTGGCATCGGGGCCCCGCACTCGACGGCCGGATCCGCTCGCTGCTCGAACGTCTGCCCGAAGCGGTCCAGGTTGCGGCTGAAGCCACCCCCGGAGTCTCCGGCGCCCTTGTCGAGCTGGTCTCCGCCCGTGTCGCGGCCCTCTTCTCCGACGGGATGGCCGATGCTGCACAAGCGCCAGGCTGCCACCTTCATCCCACATAGCCCCGCGTTCCGGAACGATGTGAAATCTTCTCGCTTCACGGGTGAACCAGGGTCGAGACCGTGACTTGGCGAGCCGCTGACCTGCACGTTCGCGTTTCCTCATCGACCGAATCCGTAAAGACCAGCCGCGCCGTCAACCCGAGGGCGCCGAGGACGGGGCGCTCGCGTGCCCGTTCGAGGTTGGCGAGCAGCGTGTCGACCATGACGTTGCCGACGAGGTGGATCTGGTCCTCCCGATAGCCCTCGACCCGGAGATTGGCCACAGCGTCGCTCGTGGGCGTCAGGCGCGAGCATCGACCCGGTCAGGGCCTACGCGGCCAGTGAGGCTCGACGACCCATGCCGATGCCCTGGGTCCGCTGGTAGTGCTTCCCCTCGGTCATGAGGCTCGGGTCGCGGCTGGCGACCGTCACGGCACCACCGACTGGCTCGGCACCATCACGTGGCGCCCCAACCGGCCGGTCGACCGACGCGAGATCCTTGCGCTGGCCGAAGGCCGCAGGGCCGTCTCGAACGCCGCGGGTGCCCGACTCCTCGCGGTGTGCCCTGCCGGCGCCCAAGGCGGGGCAGACGCGGACGCGGTCCTCGACGCAGACGACATCATCAACGCCTGGTCAGGGTCTCACCACCTTCACCGCTGACCACCACGGAGGCCCTCGGTCAGGTCGAGCAGCCACTGACGCACCGCCGGGGCGAGGTCGCGCCCCCCGCGTCGACGCAGCGGTACCGCCGCCCCCTCACGCGGCCAGCACCGCGCCGACGGGCACCTGCAGGCCGGGCGCCTGCCCGGTGGAAAGCGTGCCCTCGGCGTGCTCGGCGGCCTGGTAGCCGCCCTGGGCGTCGCGGCGGTGGACGATCACGCGCTGCTCGGCGAGGTCGACCACCCAGTACTCGCCCACCCCGATCGTCTCGTAGACCGCGCGCTTCTCGACCAGGTCCAGGCTGCGGGTGCCCGGCGAGGTGACCTCGACGACCAGATCCGGCGGCACGTGGAACCCGTCGGCGTCCAGCTCGCCGGCCCGCTCGGGGCCGACGAACGCCAGGTCGGGGACGAGCTGGTGCGCGCCGATCTCGACGCCGGCGCCGGTGAACGCCTCGCCGCCGTGTCCGCGGACCCACGCGCGGAAGTGGTCCATCAGCACGTTCACGGCGCGCTCGTGGGCGATCAGCGGCGCGCCACGGATCACCAGCTCGCCGGCCAGGATCTCGTAGCGCAAACCCTCGTCGAGCTTGCCCTCGGCGGCGAGCCGCTCCAGGTGGGCGTGGCCCATGGTCGTGCCGGTGCGGACAGCCACGGTGGGCCTCCTCGGTCCATGGTGCGACGCTACGGCAATGATCGCTCGGGGCCCGGGGGCTGTCCACAAGCCCGCCGGCTGCCCGCGACCTACCAGCGGCTGGTCGCGGCCAGCGTCGGTGGGCGACCACCGAGCTCACGTCGAGGCCAGCACCTCGCCGACGGGCACCTCCAGGCCGGGGGCCTGCTCGGTGGACAGCGTGCCCGCGGTGTGCTCGGTGGCCTGGTAGCCGCCCTGGGTGTCGCGGCGGTGGACGATCACGCGCTGCTCGGCAAGGTCGACCACCCAGTACTCGCCCACGCCGATCGCCTCGTAGATCGCGCGCTTCTCGTGGAGGTCGAGGCTGCGGGTGCCCGGTGAGGTGACCTCGGCGACGAGGTCGGGGGCGACGTGGAAGCCGTCGGCGTCGATCTCGTCGACGCGGGCGGGGCCCATAAAGGTGAGGTCGGGCCGCAGCTGGTGGTCGCCGATCTCGATGCCGGCGCCGGCGTAGGCCACGCCGCCATGCTCGGTGACCCAGTTGCGGAAGTGCTGCACGAGCACGCTGACGGCGTGCTCGTGGCGCACGAGCGGCAGCCCCCGGATCACGAGCTCGCCGGCCAGGATCTCGTAGCGCAGCCGGTCGTCGAGCTTGCCGTGCCGGTCAAGGTCGGCGAGCAGCGTGTGCGCCATGCGCGCACCGGTCGTGGCCACGCCCATCGGGCACCTCCTCGATCCATCGTGCGGACACTATGGTAACCGGCGCCGCCGCGACGCCGGCTGTCCACAACCCGACCTCGGTCGGTCATGATGTTCAATGCACATGCGGTAGCATCATGGGTATGTCCGTGCGCATCCAGATCGTCATCGACGAGCGGGAACGTGACGCGTTCCGCCGCCGCGCCCAAGCCGAGGG
>JBBDQS010000092.1 GCA_040905805.1 Egibacteraceae bacterium
GGACGCTGACCAGCCAAGCGGCGACATCAGCGGCTGCGCCGTCGAGCACGCCGTCAACCACACGGAATCGGTTGATCGCGGCCGCCGCCGGGGTTGACCGGTCCCAGCCGGCCGCCACCCGCACCACCGTCGGGACCACGGCGGTGACGTCAGCCCCTCGCCGTCGCCGCTGGGTGACCGCGGTGAGATGGGCCAGGACCTGACGGTGCGTGCGGTGGCCGTCGTCACGCAGCGCCTGCACCGCGGTGTTGTCCAGCACGACCGCTCTCACGTGGCAGCGGCGAGCTGCGCCTCGGCCCACAGCAGCACATCGTCGGCGTCAGCGCCGGGCCGGCGCTGCACGACGTCGTCGGCCGCGCGCTCGATCAGGTCCGGTCGGTCGGCCAGCGGCGAGCTGTCCTGGGCGGCGAGCGCGAGCGCGACCTCGGCCAGCGACGGCCGTGCGTGCGGGTGCTGGTCGACGTGGGCGTGCAGGGCCGCCTCCATCACGACGGTCTCGAGGAACCGTCGCAACGACGCGGCGGTGAGCGTCGTCGTGCTGTCCGCCACGCCAAGGTGTCGTACAGCCAGCGCGGCGGCGTCGCGCAGGCACGTCGGTAGCCGCATCGAGGTGTTCACGGTGGCGCCCGCGTCAGCATCAAGCAGGCGGTTGATCTCGTCGAGGACCTCGAGCTCCACCATGAACCCGACTGTACCACTCGATCGTGGTACGGCCGCTGTGCGAGCAGCATCGTGCGCCGCTCACTGCCTCGGCAGCCCAGCGGAGAGGTGGGCCCACGCCGCGGCGGCGAAAGGGCCGCGTCAGCGGCGTTGCGCGGGTGCAGCCCCACTGGCCGCCCCGCGAGTAGGTAACGACAGGACCGCCCGAGCTTTCGTCATCGGCTGTGGGGCATCCCTGTCAAACAACCCGCAGCAAGTCCGTACCGAGGCACCCACGCGTCGTTCAGCGACGCGCAGGGGTCCCGCGGGCCAGTCGGTTGCGCGGACGCCGTCCCCGCCAGTCGGCGTCGCCGATCCGGTCGAAGTCATCGCGGACCCACTTCGCACGACGGCTGGTCCCGTCGTCTCCAATCACCTGCAGCACCGCTCCTTCGGCGACGCCACTCCGCCTAAAAGCCGACCGCCGCGTCAGCTCCTCGAGCCGGGACACGTCCCCAACCGGTCCCCGGAGCAGGAGCGGTGGAACCGGCAGCGCGGCACCCGCCGCCCGCGCGTCACGCTCCTCCAGCGGCGCCCACCCTCGCTCCGACGTCCAAATGTCCAGCACGACGAGGTAGTCCGGGAGCGCGTCGTAGAACAACGAGTGCGTCAACCACAGCCACTCTCCGTACACTGCGCAGCCCCCATCGAGAAGCGCCAGCAGGTCGTGGCGGCGCTCCGCGCCCCATGCTCGCAGCCGGCCCAGTTGGCCGGCACGGTCCATGCCCCCCGCCCCGGCCCGGGAGGCCACTTGGAGGGTTCCTCGCTCGTCGAACCAGAGGGCTACGTTCGCGCCGTCCAGCTTCTCCTCGACTGTGGCGGAGACACGCAACCACCAGGACAGCTCGGAGGGCGGGACACGCAGGTCGCGCTCGCGATCACCGAGAAGATAGGGGATGCGCGGGAAGCTCGGCGGCGAGACCGTCATGCGAAGGCGCCCAAAGCAGCATCGAATGTCCAGATCTCCACCTGGCTGCCCTTGGCCACTCGTGACCGGTACCGGTCCCGCTCGACCAGGATAGCCAGGTCGCCGCAGCCCAGGGTTGCGTTGACGCAGTGATCAACGAGGCTCGTGGATGTGGCAGCCCCCGTGAGGAGTCGATGCAGGAAGTCCGCGTCCCAGCCCATCTCGTGGAGCACAAAGGGAGCTCGGCCCTCGATGACGGCCTGCAGCATGACGGCGAGCCTCGTTGCGCACCCGCGACGATCGTCTCCGCCGGCAAGCTGTGCGATGTGGTTGCGCGCTGCTGGTTCTTGCCAGGCACGTCGAGGAGGTTGGTCAGGACCGAGGTGTCGAGGAAGCACACCTGCACCGGTCAGCCCAACCCGAGGAGGCGCTCGAAGTCCCCGTGGTCCTGCTCGGTGGATACAGTCCGCTGGAGCAGGCCGCGCGCAACGGCTTCACCGAGGCTGCCGGTCGCCATCGCAGCGGCGTAGCCCGGCAGTTCCGGCAGTGGGCGCAGGCGGCTGGTGCCCGTCGCCGGGTCGCGGTCGCACACGATGACGTGGTCGTGGTCTTCCCCCGCGAGTGCCGAGAGGAGCGCAGGTGAATGGGTGGTGGCGAGCGTCTGGACCTCTCGACGCCGCCCCTCCCGGACAAGCAGCTCGAGCACCCTGGCTGCCTGGGTGGGGTGCAGCCCGTTCTCCAGCTCCTCGATGACCAGGGTCCGCCCTCCCGTTGCCTCCATCTCCGAGGTGCGTTCCCGCACCTCAGGCTGCCCGGAGCTCAGCAGCGCCGTGGCGATGGCCAGGAAGCGCAGCATGCCGTCACTCATCAATCGGGCGGGGATGACGACAGCGCGCCGTCGCTGGCGCTCCTTCACCGCGAGCA
The DNA here is from genome assembly GCA_040905805.1 of Egibacteraceae bacterium. Taxonomy (NCBI): domain Bacteria; kingdom Bacillati; phylum Actinomycetota; class Nitriliruptoria; order Egibacterales; family Egibacteraceae; species Egibacteraceae bacterium. The sequence goes on from JBBDQS010000092.1 coordinate 2,531, forward strand.
TGACGTCGCCCAGCGGAGAGCGTTCGACCACCAGCTTGGTGAGCTCGTGCTCGGGCAGTGTGGCGAGAAGGCTCTGGAGCTCATCGAACGCGTCCCGGTCGGTCGACGAGAGGTGACGAACGGCGGCCGACAGGTTCTCCGCCGTCCTGCGCAGGACCACGTCGCGCTCCTGGACGTACTGGCGCATGAGGTGGGGGACGGGGTCCAGGTGGAAGACACCAGCCAGCCCCGAGAGCATCTGGTCGGCCGCCTGGTGAACCGCCCTTCCCGCCGCCGAGGTGGCGGGCACCCGGGTTGCCACCTGCGAGGTCAGCAGGCGTGAGGCCCGAAACGGCAACACCGGGTTGGGACCCTGCTTGTTGTTCCACCAGGCGGCGTGGATGTCGGCCCGTTCCGGATCGCCACCAGTAGTCTCGAGCAGCACCTTCCAGCCGTGCCGCGTCTGGCCGCACAGCTTCTCCTCCATGACCTGCACGGTGGGGGCGATCTGGGACCCGCACGTCAAGCGACACCGACACGTCACCGGTCCGCACCGAGCACCCCAGCGCGAAGCTGGGCTGCTTGTAGGGCGCGCATCCTTCCGCGCCCCCTCGGACGGGTCCGGTGTCGCGTCGCCCACCCTCGAGCGCATCGCGAACATCGTCACCCTTGGCGAGGCGTGACAGCACCTCCAGCGCGTCCAGGGCGTTGGACTTGCCGGCCCCGTTGCGGCCGATGAGCAGTGTCAGCGAGCCGAGAGCAAGCCGCGCCGTGTCGAAGCTCTTGAACGACTCAAGGCGCAGCTCGCCGATGACGGATGTCTCGCTCGGTCCCATCCAGCGACCTTAGCAAGCGGCCTGCGAGGTGGGGGCGGCCACCGAGACGCCTGTGGACTGTGGCGCTCGCTCGCGAGACCCTTGGGCACCAGGGGGTTACCGCAAGTAACCCCTCGCCCGGTTGCGTCCGTGGCGCGCCCCCGCAGGGTCAGGTGGCGCGACCCCCGTCACGCCGCATGCGCCCTGGTGATGGCCGGGCCGCGGTGCTCGCGGAGCCGGCTGGCGTCGGCGTGGCGCGCGGGCGGAGACGGCGTCGGCAAGGCCGGACCGAGTCGGTCTCGGGCCCCGGGCCGGTAGGCTGGCGTTGTCCACAGCCAGCACGCAGTCAAGGTCCCAATAGCGCAGCCCCGTCGTAGCCTTGAGGACATGACCGAGGTCCAGGTCCGCCCGTGCGCCGCACCGAGTACGACCTGCTGGTCGACTACGACGTGTTCGGCGACGAGCGCATCCAGCTGCTCGACGGGCAGCTCGTGACGATGAGCCCGCAGACAGCGCGCCACGCCGGCATCGTGGAAGCCCTCAACGAGCGGCTGATGCCCGCGCTGGTCGGCACGGCGCGGGTGCGCCTGCCGATGGCCGCCGGCGAGCACTCCGAGCCCGAGCCCGACATCGCCGTGGTCCCCGCCGACGAGCCCCGCGACCGCCATCCCCAGCGGGCCCTGCTGGTCATCGAGGTCGCCGACTCCTCGCTGGCGCTTGACCTCGTGCGCAAGGCACGCATCTACGCGGCGGCCGGCGTACCGGTCTACTGGGTGATCGACGTCGCCGGCGACGTCGTCCACGTCCACACCGACCCTGGTGGGCAGGGCTACGCGTCGGTGACCCGCCACAGCGCCGACGAGACGCTCGACGCCTGCGGGGTCAGCGTGGCCCTGCGCGAGCTGCGCAGCACCTAGCCCGACAGGAGGACGCCGATGGCGACGTCGCCGGCCACAGCATGGCCCACGCCCAGCTGCGCGCGCTCGACACCGCCGGGGTGCTCGACCGCTTCGGGCTGTACCCCGAGATCATCGGCGGTGAGCTGGTGATCGGCGGGTCGCCCTCGACCCGCCACCGCGCATCGTCACGCGTCTGGTGGTCGACCTGGGTGTCGACGCCGACACGCACGGCGGCGCGGTGCTCACCGGCCCGTTCGCGGTCGAGCTCGACCCCGACAACTCGACCAGGCCCGATGTCACGTTCGTACGCGCCGAGCGCGTCGACCGCATCGCCGAGGACGGCCTGTCCGTCGCCGCCTACCTGCTCGTGGAGGTGACCTCGCCGGGCACCGCCAGCATCGACCGCACCGCCAAGCGCGATATCTACCAGCGGCTCGGCGTCGCCGAGTACTGGGTGGTCGACCTTGACGGCGACCGGGTGCTCGTCCACCGCCTCGGCGAGGCCGGCTACGGCCAGCCCGGCGCACACACGCGCGGCAACGTCGTCGAGCCCGTCGCTGCCCCGGGCCTGACCGTGGCGGTCGCGCGCCTGCTCGACGCCTGACCCCGTATCGGGCACGCGCACCGGGCACCCGCGCGGAGTCACACCCCCATGGGTCCGCGTCGTGGACCAGCGCGGCCGTGGACCAGCGCGCTGACCTCGCGGATCAGCTCGCCGCTCGCGCTGGGGATGGCGACCAGGGGCGC
>JBBDQS010000093.1:0-47066 GCA_040905805.1 Egibacteraceae bacterium
GGCACAACATGTGGGGTGAGCGCCCATCCCGCCTGGTTCATTTTGCGACAGCCTGTCGAAGGCTTCGATGGTGGTGTCGATGATGTTGGAGTCGACCGATTCGCAGTGAGCGAGGACCAACGCGCTCACGGGCCCCAGCCGCTGCTGTACGAAGTCGAAGACTTCGCCGGGAGCGTCGGTGTCCGACAGGTCGGCTTCGAGGGACACAGATCGAGCCCCGGGGTCGTGGAGGTCCTGTTGTCGCTCCACGACTTCGGTGGGGTCACGCTGCCCCACGGCATGCGGGCGTCGTAGCGGCTCCAGTGGGTCGTGGCCAGGTCCCAGCCCTCACTTGCTAACCGCCGGGCGATAGCTGCGCCGATGCCGACTTGATAATCAGATGGTTATCCAGTTCTGAGTCGCTCGTCAGGCGTCCTGATCAGTGCTCGGGTCGCGTAGACGCCCGATGCAACGCTGGAGCAGCTCCGTCAGTCGATGCTCGTCGTCTGGGCCGAAACCGCTCACCATGCCCCGCCTCCACGGCGTGAACCCGCTGACGGCACTAGTTCAGCACCCTACCGCTAATTTTCGTTCCGATCCTCGCGATACCCCTACTCAGACCCCTCACCCTGGTCGTCGCCCACCTCAGCACGGACTCGAGATGGCTGCGGTGCGGCACACCGTCGGGGCGTCGACGCTAGCGTCGCCGGCCGTCCCGGCTGCGAACGTGGTCATCACGAGCGCCATGGCCACCCGGGAAGGGGTCAGCGATCGCCGACCTGTCGTCCCAGGCCGCCCTCGCGGGCCTTGACGATGGCCTGCGCGCGGTCGGACACCTGCAGCTTGTTGAAGATGCTGGAGACGTGGTTGCTCACCGTCTTGCCGCTGATGTACAGCTTCGACGCGATCGTGGCGTTGTCGAGGCCAGCCGCGATCAGGTGCAGCACCTCACGCTCACGGTCGGTCAGCTCGGTGAACGGGGTCACCGCAAGGTCCTGGGTGTCGGCGCGCTGGAAGAACTCGGTGAGGCGACGGGCGATCTCCGGGCCGAACCGGGCCTCGCCGGTCGCCGCCGACCGGATCGCGGCCAGCACTTCGTCCTTGTCGGCGCCCTTAAGCAGGTAGCTGCGCGCCCCGGCGCACATGGCGGCGAACAGCGAGTCGTCGTCCTCAAGCATCGTCAGCATCACCACGTGCACGTCCGGGTGGTCGGCCAGTACCCGCCGGGTTGCCTCGATGCCGTTCATCTCGGGCATCTGCACGTCCATCAGCACGACGTCGCAGACCACCTCCTCGACGACCGACACGGCCTCGTCGCCGGTGCCGGCCTGGCCAACCACGGCCGTGTCGGCGGCGGCGTCGAGCAGAGCAGCCAGGCCCTGGCGGAACACGACGTGGTCGTCCACGACCACAACCCGGATCGACGGCGAGGAGCTCGCGGACGCGGCCACGTCGCTGGTTCCGGTGGCCGGGTCAGGGCCACGTTCGTCAGTGGCCACGGGCCACCTCCGTGTCGCCCGTGGGCACCGCGTCGTCGGCGATGGACGTGGCGACGGGAAGGGTCGCCTGGACGATTGTGCCACCGTCGGGTGCGTCGGCTGCGGTGAACGTGCCGCCGAGCTCGTCGGCGCGATCACGCATCGAGTGCATCCCGACGCCGGCCCGGGGCACCACCGGCAGCCCGATACCGTCGTCGACCACGCGAATGTCCAGGACCCGCTCCCGCACGCTGAGGGTGACGGTGCAGGTCGATGCCTCGGCGTGCCGCACCACGTTGGTCATCGCTTCGCGTGTGATGCGCCACGCGGCCACCTCCACGGCCGCGGACAGTGCAGGCAGCGGGTCGGGCTCGGCGCGGATGCGCATCGCCATCTTGCCGGAGCCGTCGATCTGGGCGACGTGGGCGACCAGGGCGCCGGCCAGTCCCAGCTCGTCCAGTGCGGGTGGCCGCAGGTCGTGCACAAGCCGCCGGATGTCGGCCACCAGCTCCTGGGTGTCCGCCTTCAACGACTGCAGCAGGGCGCGAGCTCGAGCCGGGTCACGGTCGACCTGGTCGGTGGCGGCGTCCAGCGCCAGGGTCTGGGCGGCCAACGACGGACCCAGGCCGTCGTGCAGGTCTCGGCGGATCCGACGTCGTTCCTCCTCGCGGGCCAGCACCAGCTGCTCGCGGGAGTGTTGCAGATCGGCGGTCAGGCGGGCGGTCGCGGCCACTGCACCGGCCTGCTTCGCGATGTCGGCAAGCAGCCGGCGATCTGCCAGGCCAAGCGACGCGTTGTCGGAGCGCGGTGCCGCCAGCAGTTGTCCGACCTGCTCGTCGCGATGCACCAGCGCCACCGACGCAGGAGCGGCGAGTCCGTCCGCGCTGCCGTGCTCGGCCCGGACCACCTGGCCGTCGCGCTGGTCCAGCTCGACCGCCACCCACGGCAGTTTGAGCGAGCGGGCAACCGTGTCCACCACCGCCTGCAGGGTCTCGGTCGGGGTCCCGGCAGCGGTCATCACGTCGCCCACCCGCGACAACACCGCGTACGGGTCGCCACGCTGGCCGAACATCAGCCGGTTGACCAGGCCCTGCATCCGGCGGCGGGCCGGGTCAAACGCCACGGCCACGAGCCCTGTGGCGGCGAGCGCCAGCCCGCGGTCGCTCGCGCCGGGGACCAGTGCACCCGCGCCGGCGACCACCGTCACGTACACCGCGATCACGCCGACCGTGAGGAGCCCATACACCAGGGTGCGGTTGACCACGCGACCGAGGTCGTAGAGACCACGCTGCAACACGCCCAGCCCGATCGCCACAGGCAGCGCACCGATCGCGACCGCCATGAGGAGGTCGACGACTGGGACCAGGCCGAGGTCGATCCCGCTCTCGGTCAGCAGCGTGTTGCCGACCCGGATCACCGCGGCGGCGGCCAGCAGCCCGAACGCGTAGAGCACCCAGTTGATCTGGCGACGGGCCCGCTCGCCGGATCGCCGCCACCGCACGACCATGCTCGACACCCCGACGACCGCCGACGCCAGCGTCAGGACCACCCACGGCACAGCGATCACGGCCTCCGCCACCGCAAGGGATCCCGGCACTGCCAGGATCCCGGTCGGGTTCATCGGTGGCTCGACCAGCGGGTTGCCCTCGAAGAAGTTCGAGACCGGACGCTGCACCACCATGAACAGCGGGATGTAGACCACCCACCCGATCACCGTGGCCCGCACGGCACGCCCCCACCCCCGCGTGACCGGGCGCCCGTCGGGGAACAGCGCGGGCAGCAGCAGGAACCCCAGCAGCCACTGCACCATCCACCAGTCCTGGTACCAGGCGGCCGCCATCGCCAGCGGCCAGTCGGCCTCGGGCCGGAGCACCCAGGCCAACTCGGTGTACTGCAACGCCAGACCATTCGTGGTACCGACCACCGCCATGGCCAGCAACAACCAGCCGTAGCGCACCGCCTCGCCTCGCCGCACCACCAGCGCACCCACCACGGCGAACACCACCATCGCCAGAGAGCTCGATAGGTGGTCCAGGGCCCGGGTGCCACCCAGACCCACCAAGACCCAGCGCCCCACCTCGCCGGCCAGGACGATGGCAGCCAGCACGATCACCACCGGCAGGCGCCACGGCCGGCCCGGAGCCGAACCGGCCCGAGCCGGCGTGTGCTCATCCCTGGCAGTCATCACTGCCCCCTGGCATCGGCTGTCCTACGCCCCACGGGCATGTCATCGTACGTGGCCGCGGCACGACCGGCGTGTCGGGACGCGCGCCGCCCCCCTGGGTTCACGACCCGACCGCCGGCGCCCCTGCGCGTCCACGTCGCACCACGGTCACCAGGAACACCACGCCCCACGCCACCGCCGCGATCGCCCAGATCGTCGACAGCCCCGATGCCGACCCGGGGAACACCAGCGAGTGGGCCCCGAACAGGATCGACGCGAGGCCGGCCGTCCAGGCCGGCAGGCGCCAGCCATCGTGGTCGCTGGCCCCGAGCAGCGCACAGGCGATCATGACCACGCCCAGCAGCGCAGCGGTAGCCCAGTGCTCGACCCCGGCATGCGGGTCACCGGCAGCGTCGAGGAACTGCAGACGGGCGTTCGCGAACGCGTAGACCGCCCACGGCACGGCGGCCACGGCCGCCAGAACCACGAGGTCACGGTCGAACGTCGGACGGCGGAAGAAGTCACGCATACGCGGGTGCAGCGCCGCGAGCACCAGGATCGGGATCGTGACGATGAGGTCCTCGCTCACCCACGCGGTGAAGGTGCCCGCAAGGCCGAAGACGACCGCCCCCGCGATCGCCACCACCACCGCCTGCAACATCGGCGCCACCCGGCGCCACGGCCTGCGCAGCTGCACCAGGATCGGCGGCACGGCGGCCCAGGCCACCAGCCCGATCACCATGAAGTGGCTGCGGTGGATCAGGAGGCCCCCCGGGTAGTCACCGCCGTCACCGCCGCCCGGCAATCCCGCCACGACGTCGTCCGGCAGCCACATCAGAACCACCTCCAACAACCCGAACACGAAGTAGGCCAGCACGAACAGCGCCATCAACGCGCTGAACACCCGGAAGGCGATGCGGTGGCCCTTCGACCAGGTGAGGTCGTCGGCGCCGACTGGGGCCCTGGTGCCCGGTGACGCCGCCGACCCATCGTCAGGCGCGCCTGGCTCGATTCCGTCGTGTGCTCGTGTCGTGTCATCGCTCATGGCCCGCTCCCTTTGACGAGTTGCTCACCACCCAATCGTGTGGGCACCTCCTTCCCGCCGTCATGGGTGCAGCCCCCCAAACCCGGCCGGGAAATCCGTCGACAGCCAGACATCCACACATGTGCGACGGGCAGTTGCGTCAAGTCATGCACCTGCCCGTCGGACTCGATCGACGTTGCGGGGTCAAGCTGCTTGCCCCTCAAGCCCTATGGCGTGGGCCCGGCACACACGGTGGCCAACACCTCGGTATCCGGGTCCTCGTGGGGACCGCACGGTCTCCTCCCCCGTCACCAGGTCCTCCACCCAGCATCCGCTCAGGTTGCCAGGATCCCGCCGGCACCGCTCGCTCCGCTGCCATCCGGAACGCCGCCGCGTGCCAATGGCCGAAGGGCGGCACTCCACGAACGCGCCAACGGTACTCAGCGTGACATTGGGGGTTGGTAGAGCGCGAATCGCGACTCCAGTGCGGACACCGGGAGGGGTTCACGTCGCCCCAGCCATCCGAGTCCCACAACGCGGCCCAACATCCGCGCCGGGAAGCGCGGCAACACGGTCCTTGCCGGGTAGGGTTGAACTCAGGTGCTGCGGTCGGGCATCACGCACCCTAACCGTCGGCTCCCTGCGCGAATCGCATGATGGGCGCCGGAACCTACCGGTATCCGCCGCTCCACGGGTCCTGAACGGGACGGTGGCATGATGTGGTCGCCGTCCCGGCCTGGTGTGGCTTCCCCGTGTGGATCGTGGCAACGTGCGCTGGACAGCGGCCAAGTAGATGGAGCCGACGGTTCAGGAGGTCTTCGTGGCGGTCTTCTGCCAAGTCCGGGTGGCGCGAGGAACCCAGGAAGACAGCATCAACCTCGAGCAGCGGGTCGAACAGCGGTTGGAAGCGGCTGGTGGACCACCGGAAGGGCTCATCTTTCTGTGCGTCCATCCCGAGGACGATGGCTTCCGCATCGCCATGGTGTTTCGTTCCATAGAGGCGGCCCACGCGGAGGTTGACGGCCACCTCCGATCGGAGGCCGCTGAGGTGGGCATAGAGCTGGGTGAGCTCGCGGTCGATCCCGTCTGGGGCATGGCTCTGCCCGGTGCGTACTGATGCGCGGGCGCGAGTCCTTGTAGACGGAATAGTCTACAAGGGGTACCCTTCCTCCCATGAGCGACACCACGACCGTACGGATCGATCGCAGCACCCACGAGGAACTCCGTCGTCTCGCCAACGAGCGTCACATGACCGTTGCCCAAGCCGTCGCTCGCGGTGTGCGGCTGCTGCGACAAGAGCAGATGGGCCAGCAGCTCACCGCTCCGCTCACCGACGACGAGGGCGACTGGCTGGATGCAAACCTCGGGTGATGTCGTCGAGGTCGACCTCGGCGTTCCGGCGGGCTCCGAAGCCGGCCTGCGTCGACCCGCGGTGGTGATCACCGCTGACCGCGTCTTGGCGCAAGGCCCCAGCGTTGTGCAAGTCGTGCCACTAACGAGCACTGTGCGCGGCTACGCGAGTGAAGTCACCGTACCCGCGGATCCCGCCAACGGACTCGAGGTCGATTCGGCCGCGCAGTGTCAGCACATCCGGGCCATTGCCGCCCAGCGGATCGACCGAACCCTCGGCAACGTCGGACCGGTGATCCTCGCGCAAGTCCGCGGCACGCTCTCCACGCTGCTCGACCTCTGATGGCACAACGTTGCCGGTGGCGCAGATCCGCTGGCGCTCGTGGTCCTCGAGCTCTAGCCATCGTCGTCGCGCCGCGGTGGTCGGACCATGCCACCGGAGCGCCCGGTTGCTCCGTCTGTAAGGGCCGCCGCTGAGGACAGCACGCCGCGAGCGTGCCCATCCCTGGACGATCTGAACCAGTTGGGCAGGCCGTTCGAACCGTTCGAATGTCACATCTCCCGGCGTACCGAGGATCTGGCGACTCACGGGATGGTCGCCATGTTGAACCCACAGCACGGGGATCGCTGCCTGCAGGACGGCCCAGGCAAACTCCTGACCGACGCCGGCACCCGGTTGCCAGCCGTGCACGATCAGGGCATCACTGCGCGTCAGAACCTCAAGGCAGTTCTGCCTGAAGACCTGCTCGGGCGTCAGACCCTGGTGACGGTGAGCGGACGAATGCTCGATGGGCGCATAGGTTTCTAGCGAGAACCCGAGGCCATCGTAGTCGAGGCTGCTGATGGCCTGTGTGATCGCGTGAAGTTCGCTTTCGAGCAGTCGGGCATCCTCGCCGGACGCTTCGCTGAGTCGCGTCAAAGCGGAAGCGACGTAGAGGTGGCATGTGCGATCGGTGAACTCGCTCCTCGGAAAGGGATCCGGCGGAAGGTTCCCATCGGGCTCGAACAGAGGGGGCTGGTTATCGCTGTTCATGTCGATCCGATCCGGGCACGTACCCACGCGACGAAGTTGTCCAGGGGGAGGTCGCCTGCGGCTACCGCAACCATGACCTCCACGGTCTCGTCGCCCTCCGGCCCATCCGTTTCGGGGGCGACCCACGTGCAGTCGTTCCTCGCGGCGAACTCCATCATGCAGAGCAGCGCCGTGCGCTTGTTCCCGTCAGGCAGCGGATGGTTCGCGACCAGCCGATGGCCAAGAACCGCGACCTTCTGAACGAACTCGGGATAGAACTCGACCTCGCCGAAGGCCGCCCGCGGAGCGCCGAGGGCAGATTCCGCCAGCGGCAGGTTCACCTGCATGTAGAGGTCTTCGGCCCTGACCTGCAGGGCACCCTCAGCGATCAACAGGTAGTCGGCGAGGTCGAGGTAGCGGGTCACTGATCGGCGAGACGTTCCAGGATGCGCCGGTTGTTCTCGAGGTGCTGCTTGAGGCGGCCCTGGAAGTCCGGGTCGTTCCGGCGCTTCGCCAGCGCCTCGCTGATCGCGTCTCGAACAATCTTGGAAACCGGCACGCCCTCGACTTGCGCGACGGCCTCCAGCTCCTCGTGCTGGTCGGCGTCCTGGCGGATGGTGGTGACCTTGGTCTCAGGCATGTGCCCCTCCTTGGGTGGCGGCTTCGGTAAGCGTATCTCAGCGAAGTCTTGACTACACATGATTCGTATGCTCTATTCTCGCATACAGGTGGGCAGCCGCCCACCGAACCGCGACCGACACAGAAAGGCAAGCCGATGCCACGTCCCGAAACCCCGCCTGACCACGCGCCGGGCCGACCCGACAAACCCTAGCAAGCCCGACCCGCCCGGGCCCCCGCCTGACCGCCCAGGGCCGCCTCCGGACCGGCCTGGGCCGCCGGACGCCCCGCGGCCCCCCAAACGCCGGGAGGTCGCGTGACCCCTGGGGCTGGGAAGAGCGCCGTTCCCGCCTGCTCAAGGCCGAGAAGCAGGGTCTCGAGCAGGCGGGAATAGCCGTCGCCCTCTACACGCCGGACCCGGAAACCGACCAGTGGGCGGACGCGTTCGATGTCGACGTCGCGTTGCGGCTCGAGTACGAGATCCAGGGCCGCACGCTGCTGCTGTTCGTGGCCCTGCCAGATCTCTATCCGAACTTCCCACCGGTGGTGTTCGCGCCGAACGAGCGGCTCGCGCGCCATCAGGATCCCGACACCGGCGCACTATGCCTGGTGCGGAACGCGTGGCAGTGGGATGCGTGGCAGTGGGACCCGAGCCGAGACACCATCCTCACACTGCTGACCGAGCAGATGCCGAAGCTCCTGCAGACGCAAACGGAGGGGGAGCCCATTTGCCTAGAGGCGGGGGATGCTCCGAGTTCACGCAACCGATGCAGCCCGCCGGGGAATGACCGATAGTCAAAGACGACGACCCATGCTTGTGGGAAAGACCGCGGTCACTGCGTCACATCGGATCCTGCCGGCCCGGTGAATCAACATGCGAATTGACGAGTGCGTAGCGATCGTCAGGAGGTAACGTCGAACCTGCTCCCGGTCGCTGTTCTTCTCCTCCTCGTTGAGGTCTGCGTAGGAAGTTTCAGCTTGCTCTGTCCACCGTTGCACCAGCTCTGCGGAGATTGACAGTGAGCCATCCTCGTGCATCTCGCACTTGCTATGAAGGTAACGTTGCCAGTGCGCCCACCGATCATGCTCCAGCGCGGCCAGCTCTTCAACCAGCGCTTCACTGCGCAGCGTCGCGAGTACGCCGCCCAAGCAAGCACTCATTCAGATCAGTCCCTTGTCGACGAGCTGCCAATAGTGCTGACCGAGAACGGTAAGCTGACACGACTTGCTCTCCATCGCGGCATGCCACATGTGCGGGGCGTCGACAGGACGCACAAGGTTGACGCGCGCATAATTCTGGCGCTTCTGCAGTATCTTGAAGGTTGCGGTGTGGGCGGGATCGGGCGGCGGGATTTTCGGATCTGATTCTTGCTCCGGCGAACGTCCCGGCTCATGCGCTCCCCCAAGGGCACGGCACCGCCCGGTGGGACGGCCGTGTCGGCGAGCGGCGATGCCGACCGGGTCAGGCTGGCAGGACGGCGACGTCGTACTGGGCGATGCGCGCGTCGCGGGTGACGAGGGTGAGCCCTTCGGTTCGGGCCTGGGCGACCAGCATGCGGTCGAAAGGATCGGTGTGGTGGTCGGGCAGGTCCCCGACGGCCAGCGCGTGGGTGATGGTGATCTCGAGCGGCTCGAGGCGTGCGCTCGTGAGCTGTTGCGGCAGGTCGTCGGGTGCGTGCAGCTTGCCGAGGGCCTTCTTGATCACGATCTCCCAAACGGACACCGTGCTGACCAGGACGCGGTTGCGTCCATCGGTGATCGCGTCTCGCGCTCCATTGGCCAGAGTCGGTTCGTCGGCCAGCGCCCACAGCAGTGCGTGGGTGTCGAGTAGGAGGTTCACGGTTCGTGGCCTTCGAAGGCCCGCTGGAGACCCTCTGGCAGCGGGTCGTCGAAGTCCTCGCCGATCCACACCTGTCCTTCCCAGCCGCCGAGCGCGCGCGGTCCGGGATCGGCCTCGTAGGCCTGCAGGACCGCAAGGGGCCTGCCGGCCTTGCCGATCAGCACGCGCTTGCCCGCGGCTGCCTCGTCGACCAGGCGGGACAGCTGGGCCTTGGCCTCGGTGATGTTGACAACCCGGGACACGGCGTCCTCCCCCTCGCTCGGCACCTCGCATCGTATTCCCATGGTACAAGACCAGACCAGACCAGACCAGACCACATAGGGGTGTTCGGGCCCGCTGGCGCCGGCTCAGACACCGAGCGCGCGGACTCCCCAGCCGAGCAGCGCCGCGCACACCACCGCCGCTGCCAGCTGGCGAACCGCAATGGTGACAGCGAGGGACCAGCCGCGCTCCCTGGCGATCGTCAGGACGGTCACCAGGCAGGCAGGGCGACGCCGGCCAGGTACACCGCGGTCACCAGCTGGCCGGGCGACAGTGCTGCGAGCACACCCGGCTCGGCAAGCAGCAAGATGCCGTCCTTGCGCACCGCGGCCATCACCGTGGGCAGCGCCGCCTCCGCCGGCAGCGCCACGACCGCCATGACCGGTCGGAGCACACCCGACAGGGCGTCGAGTCCCCCCGGAGGCCACCAGCAGCGACGCCGCCACGGCGATGACGGCGAACACCGGCACGGCCTGCCGCAGGAAATGGACGAGGGTGACCGACGCCTCCCGCCATACCTCGCCGGCGCGGGGACGGACGAGGAACCGGCGGTGGTGGTGCAGCAGGAGGTTGGTGCGTGAGCGGGCGGCGGGGTCGGCCACCAGCCGGGTGTAGGCCACCGTGGTAGTCACCAGCACGGCGAGGTAGGGCCACACCAGCCTGGGCCGGCCGGCGGCGGCCATGCAACGCCGCGACCGCCGTCTTAACCCGGCCCTGCGTGAGCCGGACGAGTGCGAGGCCGGGCTGTGGTGGACGACCGAGCTTGTGGCCACGACGGTAGGCCTCCTTGGCCCCTGCGTGATCGCCCGGGAAGGGACGCAGTCAAGGTAATCAGGCTTCGGCGCCAACGCGGCCCTTCGGGCATAAGGACCGCATCGGGCGTCGGGGCCATCGGCGGCGCAACATACTGCTAATCGGCGCTGGTGTGCACCAAAGCGCGAGCACTGCTCACGTTCCCAGCGGAAGCCGCACCCGGACGAGGCAGCGTTGTTTCTGCGACGGGGAGGTCCGACCCGGTGGCGTATCCGCGTGGTGACGCCGTGACGCGGCGTCGTGTGCGCGGGCGGTGGCGAGGCTTGTCCCGAGCCCCCGACCGCCTGGCGGGGCACGGTGCCCTGCGTGCGGTGCCTGCAATAGGGACCTCACATCCGGCGTCCTTTAGGTAGGGAACCACGCTGCGGGCAGTCCCGTGGCGCCCGGCTTACCAGGAGGAAGCTCATGTCGAACAAGGCCGTTGTCAGCTTGAACACAGGACTCGAGGACACCGAGACGGTGACCGTGGCGCTGCTGGTCGCGGTGGGGGCCGCGGAAACGGGACGCCCCACCGTGATGTTCCTGACCAAAGAGGCCGTGCGGCTCGCCCAGCGCGACATCGCCGTCGGCTCGGCTTGCGACGGGTGCCCGGCCCTGCCCGATCTGCTGAAGCGTTACGAGGACGCCGGGGGACGGCTCTTCGTGTGCCCGGTCTGCTTCAACGCCCGCCAGCTCGACGACTCCACGCTTGTGTCCTACGCCGAGATCCAGGGGACCGTGCCGCTGTGGGAGTGGGTCGGCGAGGAGGGTGCCACGGCCTTCACCTACTAGTCGTGGTCGCACCATCCTGAGCACTTCTTTGCAGCCGGGTCGATGGGGCCACACCGGTTCCGGAGAGCGCGGCGCCTGCACAACCGTGTGCGGTCCGGAAGATCGGCGGCTCGGCGCCATTCAGAAAAGCCATCCTCGATGCGGCGTGGCGGCCCTGCGCTTGGAGGCGGCGGACGGCGTCGTCGGCGCAGACGCAGAAGGGGCCGCGGCAGTAGGCGACGATGTCCCGGTCCGCGGGCAGGTCGTCGAGGCGCTCGAGCTGTCGGGTCGGATGTGGACGGAGCCTGGGAGATGCCCGGCGGCGTACTCGTCTTGGGGGCGTACGTCCACGACGACGACGTTTCCGCGGTCGAGCCGTTCGAGGAGCTCCTCGCCGGTGAGCGTGGGGACGTCCTCGCGGTCGCCGAGGTAGCCGCGGACAAGGTTGCCGATGCCTACCACCTGTGCTTCGGCGACCGTACGCATCGCCTCGAAGCCTGACTCGGTGCGCGGCGGGGCTCGGGGACGGCGCGAGGCCACCCCGCCGCCCGGGTCCCGGCGTGCAATAGGACCACCCGTCGATGCGTCCTTACCGATAGCGGGACCGACTACAGACAGCAGACAGCCGACAGCCGAAGCCCGACAACACGCGAGGAGACGGACACGATGACTGCGACAGGACCCACGCGCGCGGCCGCGACGCAGACGCCGGTCGACCCCGGCACGTTGCGGGAGGAGGTGCGCCGCAAGTACCGCGAGGTCGCGCACGATCCGCGGGGTGCGCACCACTTCCACACTGGGCGTCGGCTGGCCCGCCGGCTCGGCTACCCCGACGATGTCGTCGACCCGCTGCCCGATGAGGCCGTTGAGTCGTTCGCCGGGATCGCGAACCCGTTCACCCTGCGGCCGCTCGAGCCCGGCGAGAAGGTCATCGACATCGGCTCGGGCGCCGGCTTTGACAGCGTCATCGCTGCCGGCCAGGTCGGCTCGAGCGGTGTCGTCGTCGGCGTCGACATGACCCAGGACATGCTCGACAAGTCCCGGCGCAACGCCGCTGCGCTCGGGCTCGCTCACGTCGAGTTCCTCGAAGGCCTCGCGGAGGCGCTGCCGGTTGCCGACGGCTGGGCCGACGTCGTGATCTCCAACGGCGTGTTCAACCTGTGCCCCGACAAGCACGCGGCGTTCACCGAGGTCTGGCGCGTGCTCGCCCCGGGAGGCCACCTGCAGTTCGGCGACATCGCCAACGGCGCCCCGGTCCCCGCCGAGGCGGTGAAGGACATCGACTTGTGGACCGGGTGAATCGCCGGCGGCCTGCCGTGCGCAGGCTGGCAGCAGATGCTCGAGGAGATCGGCTTCGTCGACGTGCGCATCGGTGAGCGGGTCGACACGTTCGGTGGCGCGCCGGGTGAGACCAACGCCCGCGCCTACGACGTCTACGGCTACCCGTTCCTCGCCCACAAGCCCGACAACACCTGGAGGGATTCACGATGACGGCCGCCACAGGGGACACCGTGTCCCCCGCCGATCAAGCCAAGGTCGTGCTGTCGCACGCGGCCGGCTACGCGGGTCACCGCACCATCGCGATGGGGCTGCGCAGCGGCCTTATCGAGGCGCTCGCCCGCCGGCCGGAGGCCACCACGCCCGACCAGCTCGCCGCCGATCTGGGCTTTGACCCGTTCTACACCGCGGTGTGGTGCCGGTCAGCGCTCGCCGCCGGGGTCTGCGAGCGGGTCGGCGACGGCTACCGGCTCGCCCCCCACATGGACACGCTGCTCCTCGACGACCGTTCCCCCGCGTACGCCGGTGCGCTCTTCGGCGTCTTCGAGCAGCCCGAGCTGTTCGACCGCTTCGAGCGCGTGCTGCCCACAGGGCAGCGGCTGTGGTGGGACGAGTGCAGCCCCGAGTGGATCGCCGGGGTGACTGGCACCGGCACCCCCTTCTACACCCGCCTGGTCCCGCAGGGCCTCAGCGACGTGCCCGGCCTCGCCGAACGGCTCGCGTCCGGCTGCCGGGTCGTCGACACCGCCTGCGGCACGGGGGTGGGCCTGCTGCGCCTCGCCGAGCACTACCCGGCGTGCGAGCTCATCGGCGTCGACGGCGACGCCCACTCGATCGGCCTCGCCGCCCGGCGCCTGGCCGAGGCCGGGGTGGACGAGCGTGTGACGCTGCACGTCAGCCCGCTGGAGGAGATGACGATCGACGAGCCGGCGACGCTGGTGATCAACAACATCTCGATGCACGAGTGCCGCGACATCGACGAGACGACGAGAAAGGTCAAGGGAACGCTCGAGCCCGGCGGCTGGTTCGTGATCTCTGACTTCCCGTTCCCCGAGACCGACGAGGAGCTGGCGACCGTGCCCGGTCGGCTGATGTGCGGGATCCAGTTCTTCGAGGCGCAGATCGACGATCAGCTGCTCCCGCGCCGGGTCTACGACGAGCTTCTCACGCGGCACGGGTTCACCGATATCGGGTCGGCGCAGCTCGCCCCGGTGCACGCGTTGACGTGGGGTCGCCACCCGTCGGGTGTGTGACAATGCATCTGCGTGGTCCACGGCGCACGATCGGAGGCGCGTAGCGCCATGCAGCAAGCAGGTCAGCAGACGAATCGCAGCGGGTTCACCGCGGTTGCCCGCGAGCAGCTGCCGTGGCTGTACTCGCTGGCCCGCCGGCTCGTCGGCGACCAGGCGGAGGACGCCGTGCAGGAGTGCCTCATCAAGGCCTACCGGGCGTACGACAAGCTGCGCGACGAGCAGGCCGCGCCGGCGTGGTTCCGCCAGATCCTGCTCAACTGCATCCGCGACCGCTACCGCAAGGAGTCCGGCCTGCCGGTCGAGGACTCCATCGACGACATGAGCGAGCACTCGCTGTACCGCCAGATCGCCGACGCCGACCCGTTGCCCTACTCCGACAGCGTGCACCTGGACTTCCTCGCCGCGTTCGAGCAGGCGCACGTCTGGGAGGTGCTCGACCGCATCAAGGCGCTCTACCGGGTCCCCCTCGTGCTGGTGCACATGGAGGGGTTCTCGACCGCCCAGGTGGCCCGCATGTTCGGGGTCGCGCGGGGCACCGTGCTGTCGTGGCTGCACCGCGGCCGCAAGCTGTTCGAACGCGAGTTATGGGACTACGCCACCGAGCACGACCTGCTCGCGGCCGGGAAAGGGAGCAGGGCGATGATCAGCTGCGCTGAGGCGGTTGGCCAGCTGTGGGAGTACCTCGAGCACGAGGTCGACGACGCCGACCGGGGCCAGGTCGAGGAACACCTCGCGTTCTGCCGGCGCTGCTGCGGCGAGGCCGAGTTCGCCGAAGCGCTGCGGGACTTCCTGCGCTCCGCCGCACGTCCCCACCTGCCCGGCGACGTGGCAAACCGCCTCGTCGGGTTCCTCGATGAGTTGAAGGAGAGCACATGAGCAAGGACCTCATGTTCAAAGACGAGGTTCAGCAACTCGTCGCCGACGCCTACCGGGCGCTTGACGCCCCAGGTGGCCCGGCCGCCCGCCACTACACCGACGGGCAGCTCGCCGCGCTGCCCGACGGTGCCCGCGAGTGGCTGCTCGGGGTGGGCAACCCGACCGCCTGGGCCGGCCTGCGACCCGGCGAGGACGTCGCCGACCTGGGTTGCGGCGCCGGGCCCGACACGATCCTCGCCGCGCGCGAGATCGGTGCGGGCGGGCACGCCACGGGGATCGATCTGCTGCCCGAGATGGTCGAACGGGCGCGGGCGAACGCCGCTGCCGCAGGGCTCGACAACGTCACGTTCCTGCAAGGCGAGATCGAGGACGTCCCGCTGGCCGACGGTTCGGTCGACGTCGTGCTCGCCAACGGCACGATCAACCTGTCTGCGCGCAAGAGCCGCGTGCTCGCCGAGGCGCACCGCATCCTGCGGCCGGGCGGGCGCCTGTGCGCACCCGATCTCACCATCCGCGAGGACGAACTGCCCACCGAGGTGCTCACCCACCCCGCGGCGTGGGCCGGGTGAGTAGCCGGGGCCCTGGCGGAGCGTGTCTTCGTCGACAAGATGACAACCGTCGGCTTCATCGACATCGACGTGCGTGAACGGCGGCCCTTCGGGCTCGAGGACGCCGCCGACTACCCGTTGTTCACGCCCGATCTCATCGACCTCATGCACAAGTTGATTCCTCCCGAGCGGCAGGCCCACGTGGCCACCGCGATCACGGTCACGGCCCGCAAGCCGGGCTGAGGAGCCCCACCTCAATCACGTCGGAGGGTCGGTGGTGTCCCCTAGCTGACAGGCCCAGTCCCCCACCGACGTGGTGTTGGTCGCTGCCTGGTGGTGGAGTAGTGTTCGACGGCTGCGGTGAGCTCCGTCGGGTCCATCCCGCGGCCGTCGTCGGCGACGCTGATCCGCACGTAGCGTCCGGTTGGCAGTCCGAGGCGGCTGGCTGCTGCGGGCGGCAGCGACGTTGCGGCCGCGCTGAGGAGGATGCGACCGTCATGCTCGACCGCATCAACCGCATTGGTGAAGAGGTTGCTGACCACGCAGTGCAGTTGTGGGGCGGAGACGCGGACGTGGGCGGTGGTGCCGTCGAGCCGTGCCTCCAGGTCGATGACGTCGGGCACGAGTTCGGCGAGCCCGCTGCGGAGCTCGCCGAGCACGCCGAATGGCGTCGATCGACGCGGCCTTCGGTTGCCAGCCGCTGGTGAACGCCTGCAGCTGACGGACCAGGCCGCCCGCGGTGGCCAGGACGGTGTGGAGGGTATGAGCGGCATCGGCGACCTGCGGCTCTGTGAGCCGGCCTTCAGCAACTCGGTCTGCATGGTCGCGGCGGTGAGGTGGCGATGCAGCAGCACGACGGCGGCGTGTCCGGCGGCGTGGAAGTCGGCGCCGTCGTTCACCAGTGCCGAGAGCTCCGCCGCTGCGCCCAGCCGCTCGGTTACCCGCAGGATTTGACGTCGGGGGGCGGTCGAACAGTCGTGGCGCCTGCGCGTTCAGGTGGCGGAGTTCGCCGGCAGCGAAGCGGCGGAGCGGGTCAGTAGTCCGCCAGCCTGCTCCTGTCCCTGGGCGTGCAGGGCGACACCGAGGGCGTCGAACGTGGGGTCGAGCACGGTTGCTGGAACCCTCCGCGCGGTGAGGATCCCGAGGAGCCAGGACAGGTACTCCGTCGCGACGCGCTCGTCTCCGGTGAGGACCGTCGCCTCGAGGAACCGAACGGTGTACTCGAGGTCCTCTCGGGTGCGCTGGCGCTGCCGCTCCTCAGCGCTGCGCAGCCAAGGAAGTCGCCGTTCGAGTTCGTGCTCGGCCTGCTCGGTGATGAGGGTCCGGTCACCACGCAACGTCCGGTAGGACGCGACGGCGGCTTCGTCTGGCGCTGCCAGCTGTCCGGGGCCGTGCTCGGCCCACCCCTGCAGGACCCGGTCAGTCGCTGCGGCGTCGGCTGCCCACGCGTCCGCGCCGATCGCGGTGGCGCGGCGGTCGTCGTCACCGAACGCGCGGCCACCGGCAATGCCGGGCACGCCGGCGCGGTGGGCGGCCTCAACGGTTTCCAGCGCGCCAGGCAGCGTCATCGGGATGGCGCAGCTGACCGCGACGGCCAGGGGTCGGGTTTCCTCGAGGTGGCGCTGGAGGTCACGAGCGGGGATGCTGCCGCCGAGGAACTGGGCGTCCCAGCGGCGCGCTCGCAGACCGTCGGTCAGCATGCGGGCCGGCAGCGTGTGCCATTCGCCCTCGGCGCACACGACGAGTAGCGGGCGCGACAGCACCGGTTCGCTGGTATGTGCAGCCACGGCGGCGGCTACCCGGTCGGTGATGGCGGTCGCGGCGTGCTCGTCGGCGACCGTCCATTCGTTGCTGGCCCATCGCTCACCGACCTCTCGTTGTGCGCCGGCGAGCATGCCGAGGACCTGCTCCGTTCCCGCACCGGCCGTGAGCGCACCCAGCGCCACACCCATCGCGGCGGCAAGGTCGCGCCGCTCCAGGCAGGCCAGGTACTCCGCGGTTGGCGACAGCGCGCTCACCGGGCCACCACCCTGAGCAGTCGCACGCCGGCAGGACGTGGCCCGTCCGGTCCGTCGGGGATGCGCGCATGAGACCGGCGGTGCGCCTCGCTACGCATGTAGGCGGAGAAGTGCTCCTTGGTCTCCCACCACGACACCATCAGGTAACCGCCCCCCTCGCGCTCGTCGCGCCACACCTGCAGGTCGAGGAAGCCCGGCCACCCGTCCACCTCTCCGAGCCGGTCACCGAATGCCGCCTCCAGTGCCTTCTCGCCACCAGCAGAGACGGCGATCTCGCTCATCACCACGAAGGGCGCGTCCGGCCCCGCCGAGTCGGCAGGCTGCGGCAGCCGCTGTGTCATCGTGCTCATGTGGTCTCCTGGCCTGCGATCTTGATCCGGTCACGGCCCGCTTCCTTTGCCCGGTACAGCGCTGCGTCCGCAACGGCGAGCGCGGTCTCCACTCCGTCCTCGCCTACGTCGGCGACGCCGGCCGAGAAGGTCACCGGAAGCGATCGGACCGCCAGCCAGCGCGTGCGAACCCGTCCGAGCACCCCGGCTGCCGTCGGTCCGTCGGTGGACGGCAGGTACAGCATGAACTCCTCACCGCCCATGCGGCACGCGACGTCTGCCTCGCGGATGCTGCCGCGCAGGCATTCGGCGAAGTCCCGCAGCACCCGGTCGCCGGCCTCGTGGCCGTGCGTGTCGTTGAGCGCCTTGAAGTGGTCGAGGTCGAGCATCGCGACGGTATCGCCATCATGGCCCTGGATGTACACGCCCGCCGAGCCGCGCCGGTTGAGCAATCCCGTGAGGGGGTCCACCGCGGCGTCGTGCTCGGACCGGGTCGCCTTGTCCAGGCGGGACACGACCGCGCGGACGTCTTCCAACAGACCGGGCAGGTGGGTTTCGAGGTGCAGCCGTGCGGCGCTGTAGGGATCGGCGGCGGGCAGCAGCGGCTCGGGCAGCACCCCCATGCTGAGGTCCATCGGCAGGACGTGCTCGTTTTCCAGCGTGGCGGGCACCGTGCGGCCGCCGAGTCCGTACACGAGCCCCACCAGCTCGCTCACTGCCTCCTCCGGCGTCGTGGCGCGCAGCAGCCGGCGCAGAACCTGCTGCACCAGTGTCACGGCGGCCGCCTCGGTGACCGGGCCAGCCATCGCCACGTCCGGGGGGACGAAGTCCTCCACTATCCGACCATCTCCTCCCAAGGCTGTTCGGTCATGTCATGCTCGGCTCCCGAATGTCAGTGTCGACCGGCGGCCGTTCCCGGGACATAGGCAAAAGGGACGACTTCTCCCCCGCGGCCATCCGCCGGGCGAGCGCGATCTCGAACGCGCGCTCGCCAGTCGCGAGCGGGGGCACCCCATTCGGGGGCGAACGGGGTCGAACATCCGATCCTCCGCGAGCAGGCCATAAGGAGCGTAGCAGCGCCAGACGAGCTCCTCCTGCAACGTCACCATGCGCGCTCGCAACGACTTCGCCCGTTCCGCGTTCGCATGGAGCACCGCTCGCGTCGGGACCTCGCCCTCCGCCACCGCCGTTGGGAGCACCCCGGCGAGTTCCTGCGCCGCACCGTCCAACAACCGCGCCAGCTCCAACGGCCGCCCACCGGCAATGGGAACTGCTTGAACACCTTACCGCCGCGATCCAGCACAAAGTGGTTGTGTGTCGCAACCTCCGCGAACACGATCGACAACGGCGTCCGAAACCTCTACGAGATGGTCGCCAGCAGGGCCGCCACGACGGGCCAGGCGAGGACCGGCACGACGAGCACCATCAGCGCTGAGCTGAGGGCGTGGACGGCTGCGGCTGTTGGTCGAGGAGCAGGTCGAGCAGTCCCAGGCCGATGTCGTACTGCGCTTCGTGGCCTGCGAGGAACGCGCCGGCGTTGGACACGACGGCGATCCCGAGGCCGTCGGCGTCGGGTGCGAGCAGGATGTGGGCGACACCGGCGTCGTCGTACGCCAGCTCGACCGGGCGCCACCGTCCGAACCACTGCTGGTGACCGGTCGCCAGGTCGGCTGCGCGTGGGTCGTCGGCGGCGGCGAACGAGCCGGTCATCCCCGGCGGGTCGAACACACGGTCGGCGAGCTCGTCGGCGAAGGCCCGGCCGGTGACCTGCTCGGTCACGGCGGCCGGCAGCATCACGCCGGCGTTGCTGTAGTTGAAGCCCTCCCCCGGTGCAGCCGCGAGCCGGCGGGACAGCAGCTCGTCGATGCGGGCTAGCCGTGGTATCCCACGATCTGCTGCGGGGAGCGGTCGCGTTCGCCCGAGAAGGCGGTGCGCCCGCCATCGAGGGCTACCCGGTCGGCAACCGTGGCGCGAAGGTTGACCTCACGATGGCCTACGTGGGGACACGCGGACTGTTCGAGCAGGCCGGGTTGTCAGGGCGTCAGACACCGACTCGGTCCTCAACGGCTTTCCTCGCATCCTCATGCGGCTGGAACTGCCCTGACGGCACCAAGGAACTGGTCGCCGTGGTCGATGGCCACCGTGAGTCCACGCGCTCAGATCCGCGGCTCGGTGCCAGCCTCCAGGCGTTGAGCGATGATGCTCACCTCGTCGAGCTCTCCTGCCGCTACCGCCATGATCAGGTCGTAGGCGGCGTCGTTGGTGAGGGTGAGCCGGAGACCGTTGACCCCGTAGAAGGCGATAACGCTCGCCAGGCCCAGGCGCTTGTTGCCGTCGACGAGCGCATGGTTGCAGACCAGGGAGTGCAGCAACGCTGCGGCCTTCTCATGCAGCGTTGAATACGCCGCTGCGCCGAAGGCGCTGGCGGCTGGCCGGGCTGCGGCGGCCTCCAGCAACCCGGCGTCGCGTACCTCGACCGCAGGCAGAACGCGCTCCGCGATCTGCAGGAATTCCTCGAGCTCGAGGAGGATCACCGACCGAGACGCTCGAGCGCCTCGGCATAGCGAGGCAGTTCCGCATCGAGCACGTGGTTCAGCAGCTCCTGCCTGCTCGTGCGTTCGATGTACTCGCGCACAGCTTGGCGGGCGACCTCCTGCATCGATCGGCCCTCCCGCAAGGCACGGCGCCGCAGCGCCTCTGCCTCATGCTCATCGAGTCGCAACGTCATCGCCATGGGCTCGAAGATACCACAACTGATACCAACCGCGATCTGCTGCCGGCGATCGCCGCAGTGACCGCCCACGGCTGGCTGGACGCTCTGGCCCGACCCCGAAGATGTCCCCCCGGCGTCGGGTGGGCACACTGCGGGCATGTGGACCGAAGCGGACGTCCCTGACCAGACCGGCCGCGTGGCGGTCGTGACCGGCGCGAACGGGGGGCTGGGCCTGGAGCTCACCCGCGCGCTCGCGCAGGCGGGCGCCACGGTCGTGATGGCCGCGCGCGACCAGGACAAGGCCCGCGCCGCCCGCCGGCAGGTCGCCGAGGCCGTGCCGGGCGCCGAGCTCGACGTCCGCGAGCTCGACCTCGCGTCGCTGGCCTCCGTACGGGCCTGCGCCGCGGGCATCGTCGAGGACCACCCCGAGCTCGATCTGCTCGTCAACAACGCTGGGATCATGGCCATCCCGGAGCGGGAGACCGCCGACGGCTTCGAGGCCCAGCTCGGGGTCAACCACCTCGGCCACTTCGCGCTGACGCGACTCCTGATGCCCGCGCTGCTCACCACACCGGCGTCCCGGGTGGTCGCCGTCACGAGCGTCGCCCGCCACGTCGGGCGTGCGGTCGACCCGGCCAACCCGCACCTGCGCGGCCGCTACCACCCCTGGCGGGCGTATGGCCAGTCAAAGCTCGCGAACCTGCACTTCGCGCTGGAGCTGCACCGCCGGTTGGAGAAAGCCGGGGCAGCGACGCGCAGTCTCGCCGCGCACCCCGGGCTGACCCACACCGACCTCCAGTCACGCAGCGTCGAGGCCAGCCAGGGGGGTGCGAGCCAGCGGTTCTGGCAGGCGATGGCGCACGGAACCGGCATGACGCCGCGCCAAGGCGCGCTCGCGCTGCTGCGGGCAGCCACCGATCCCGCAGCTCGTGGCGGCGAGCTCTACGCGCCCCGGTGGGGAACCGTGGGAGCCCCGGTGCGTCGCCCCGTCGTGCGTCCGGCGGGACGTGCCGGCGCGACGCTCTGGGCGATCTCCGAACAGGAGACCAAGACGCCTTTCGCCATCGACCAGCTCGTCAGGTGAGGATCCTCACAGGAAGATCACGAGCAGGATGATGATCAGGATCAGGGTGCCGATGCCGATGTACACGGGGGACTCCTTCGCGGGAGGCAGGGACCACTTCTCCCTACCCCGCCCCGGACACCCCTGAACGTGTCTCCTCAGTCGGGGCGCTGCCAGAAACCGAGCTGGTTGCCCCACGGGTCGGTGAACGGCAGCCAGGCGCCGCCCTCGACGTCTTGGGGCTGCACCGTGTCCATGGGGACCTTGAGGCGCTTCAACCGGCGACGGGTGGCCGCGACATCGGGACTGGCCAGCGCCAGCTCGACACCCGGTTTACGGGCACGCACCAGGCTGACCCGCTGCCCGCCCGCGTCCATCTCGGCGATGCGCTCACCCGCGTGCTCCACCGTACGGACGTGCTCGAATCCGCAGGCGTCGACGTAGAACGCCACCGCGTCATCGACATCACCCACGTGGATGATCACTTCCGAGATCGTCACCCTCCATGCCCTTTCACCGCGACCCATGCCTCAGGCATCGTAGAAGTAGCGCTCGTGAACCTTGCGGACCCTGCGCATCGCCCGTCCCAGCTGCTGCACCAGGTTCTGCGCTCCCGGCGGCGGATGCCCGGCCATACGGGCGATGCGTTCCTGCTCGCGGGGCCCCGGGGGGAGCTGGTCCGTCTGGCGGAATCCCCCCAGGTAGAGCATGTTGCGCACCCGGGTGAGCAGCTCGTAGCCCTCGCGCAGCCAGCTCGCATCCTGCGCTGCGACGAGGTCGGCGCGCTCCAGGGCGTCCAGGGCAGCCATGGTGCCGGGGGTGCGCACCTCCGGGTGGCGTCCCCCCGCCTGCAGTTGCAGCAGCTGCACCGTCCATTCGACGTCGGTGAGGCCCCCCGCGCCGAGCTTCAGGTCCACGCGGTCGCCCACGCCGGGACCGGCGGGTCGCCGCGACGGAGGCGGCGGACGCACCGCCCGTGGGCCCGGGGGTGGGCGACCGGGACGGAACGCCCGTCGCTGCCGGGGCTCACGACCGCCGGCGGCGTCCCCGCCGGTGCGCTCCCGCTCCACCCGCGCCTTCATCTGGCGCACGGCGTGCGTGCGCTCCACCGGCGGCTGCTCGGGATACACGAGGTCGCGCACCGACTCGACGAACGCCGCACCGAGCTCGGCGTCGCCCGCGACCGGGCGCGCCTGGGTCAGCGCCTGCAGCTCCCAGTGGTCCCCCCAGCGCTCGTAGTAGGAGCGGTAGGAGTCGAGGGTGCGCGCCAGCGGGCCGTCCTTGCCCTCCGGGCGCAGGTTCAGGTCCACGTTGAAGGCCTGGCCTTCGGGTGTGATCTCGCCCAGCAGGCTCAGGAGCCGGGCGACCGCGCGCAGGGCGTCTCCCCGCCGGTCGGCGGGCTCGAACACCAGCAGCACGTCGAGGTCGCTCGCATAGCCCAGCTCCCTGCCGCCGAGCTTGCCCAGCGCCACCACGGCCATGCGCACGCCCTCGGGCACGACGATGGACACGGCCCGCTCCAGGCACGCCTCGGCCAAGCCCGCAAGCTCCGCCGCGACCTCCAGGCAGCCGGCTTGGCCGGTGAGGTCGCGGACCGCGATGCGCGCGGCCTCCCGGCGCTTGAGCCGGCGCAGGGAGTCCGCCGCCGTCAGCTCCTCCTGACGGCGGCGGCGCAGCCCCTCGGCCAGGCGCAGGTAGTCAGCCGCCGCCAAGGGACGGGACAGCCCGTCGAGGTCGGCCAGGTACCCGAAAACCTCCGGTTGGCGCTCCAGCCACTTGCCGACCAGCTGGCTGCTGCCCAGCACCCGGGCGAGCATCTCGCCCACCGGCGGGGTGTCGCGCAGGGTGCGCAGGAACACCGGCGAATCGCCCAGGCGCTCGGCCAGGGACCGGTACGCGGCCAGCCCGCCGTCGGGGTCAGGTGACGCCGCCAACGTCGGCAGGACGGCGGGCAGCAGGGTGCGAAACAGCTGGGCCCGGCGGCTGACACCGGCGGCCAGGGCCTGCAGGTGGTCGAGGGCCACGGCCGCGTCGGCGAAGCCCAGCGCCCCCAGGCGATCAGAGGCTGCCGCGTCGTCCAGTCCGCTGTCAGCCCCCTCGACGCCCAGGTGGTCCGCGCGCGACAGCTCGGCGAAGCGCTCCAGCAGCGGGCGGTAGAACAGCTTCTCGTGCAGTCGGCGGACGTAGCCCTGGACCCGCGCGAACTCCTTGTCGAACTGGGTCAGCGCACTGGCGCGGGCGAGGTTGTGGAAGCCCAAGGAGCGGGCGAGCTGCGCGCGGGCGGCGTCGTCGGCGGGCACCGTATGGGTCCGCCGCAGGCGGTACAGCTGCAGCCGGTGCTCGACGGTGCGCAGGAACTGGTAGGCGTCCCCGGCCAGGTTGGCGTCCCCCTCGTCGACATAGCCGCCATCGGCCAGGGCCTGCAAGGCCACGAGGGTGTTGCCGCTTCGCAGGGTGTCGTCGTGTCGTCCGTGCACGAGCTGCAGCAGCTGTACGGCGAACTCGATGTCGCGGATGCCGCCGGGGGCGAGCTTGACCTGGCGGCTGCCGGCGCGCTGCACCTCCCGCGACGACTCCACCACGACCTTCATCGCCTGGATCTCCGAGACCGCACCGCTGTCCAGGCGGTCCGGCCAGACGAACGGGCGGGTGCGCTCGACGAAGTCACGGCCGAGACGCACGTCGCCCGCCACGTGCCGGGCCTTCAACAGCGCCTGGAACTCCCAGGTCTTGGCCCACCGCTCGTAGTAGGCCTGGTAGGCCTCGAGGCTGCGGATCAGCGGCCCGTCCTTGCCCTCTGGCCGCAGGTTCGCGTCCACCTCGTAGGCGCGTCCTGCGGGTGTGCTCTCCCCCAGCAGGCGCATGAACGCCGACGCCACCCGGCGAGCATCATCGAGGTTGCCGTCCCCGACGAACATGACGTCGACGTCCGAGACGTAGTTCAGCTCCCACCCGCCGAGCTTGCCCATGCCGATGATGGCCACGCGGGCGTCGGGCCCCAGCTGCTCCTGCAGGTGGTCGAGGGCAGCGGCGAGCACCCCCTCGGCGAGGTCCGCCAGCTCGCCGGCCGTGGCGGGGGTGTCCGCGTGCCCCAGCAGGTCGCGGGCGGCCACGCGCAGCAGACCCCGGCGCTGGAAGGACGCCAGCGTGGCCGCAGGTTCGTCGGGATTGGCCGCGAGCTCCGCCATCGCCCGCCGTTGCACGGTGGCGGCGTGCCAGGGCTCCAGGTCGCCGGTCAACACCGCCAACGCGGCCGGTTTGGCGATGATGAGCTCGGCGAGAGCGCTGCTGGCCCCCGCCACCGTGGCCGCACGACCGACCAGCCCTTGCCCCGCACGCTCGCCCTCCACCAGCGTCGCCCACGCGTCCGGGTGCTGCTCCGCCAACCTGGCGAGCAGCGGCAGCGCGTGGTCGGGGTTCGGCGTGCGCGCCATGGCCTCGATGACCTCGGCGGCGTCCGCCGCCGGGCCGTCCTCGCTCCACAGGCCGAGTGTGCGCAGGGCGGGCACGGCGGCGTCGGCCGCGATGCCCAGGCGGGCCAGCATGGCCGCGCCGCTGACAGGGCGTTCGTCGCGCCTCGCCCGCGATGGGCCGCCTGCGCTCATGTCGCTACAGGGTCGGCAGGTACTTGTTGATCTCGTAGGGGGTGACCTGCGAGCGGTACTCGTCCCACTCGACGCGCTTGTTGCGCAGGAAGAACTCGAAGACGTGCTCGCCGAGTGCCTCCGCGACCAGCTCGGACTCCTCCATCGCCCGCAGGGCCCCGTCGAGGTTGTGCGGCAGGCTGCCGATGCCGGCGGCCCGCCGCTCGGCGTGGGTGAGCTCGTAGATGTTGTCCTGGGCCTCCGGGGGGAGCTCGTAGCCCTTGTCGATGCCCTCAAGGCCCGCGGCGAGGATCACCGAGAAGGCGAGGTAGGGGTTGCAGGCGGGGTCGGGCGCACGGAACTCGATGCGGGTGGAGGAGCTCTTCTTCGGCTTGTACCGCGGGATGCGCACCAGCGACGAGCGGTTGTGCCGGCCCCACGAGACGTACACCGGGGCCTCGAAGCCGGGCACGAGCCGCTTGTAGGAGTTGACCCACTGGCAGCAGACGGCGCAGATCTCCTTGGCGTGGTGGAGCAGGCCGGCGATGAACTGCTTGGCGACGACGGACAGGTTGAAGGGGTCGTGCTCGTCGTAGAACGCGTTGGTGTCGCCGTCGAACAGCGACACGTGGGTGTGCATCGCGCTGCCCCAGTGCTCGGCCAGCGGCTTGGGCATGAACGTCGCGTAGATCCCCCGGTGCATGGCGACCTCCTTCACGACCAGGCGGTACGTCATGAGGTTGTCGGCCATGGTGAGCGCGTCGGCATAGCGCAGGTCGATCTCGTGCTGGCTGGGGGCGACCTCGTGGTGGGAGTACTCCACGGAGATGCCCATGGCCTCCAATGTCTGGATGGCCTCCCGGCGGAAGTCCGACTGCACGTCCAAGGGGGTGAGGTCGAAGTAGCCGCCGCCGTCCAGCGGGGTGGGGTCGTCGGGGCCCTTGAAGAGGAAGAACTCCATCTCGGGATGGACGTAGAAGCTGAAGCCCATGTCGGCTGCCCGCGCGAGGTTGCGGCGCAGGACCTGCCGGGGGTCGGCGGCAAACGGTTCGGCCTCCGGGGTGCGGATGTCGCAGAACATCCGTGCCACGCCCGTGTCGCCGGTGTTGCGCCACGGCAGCACCTGGAAGGTCCCGGCGTCGGGCATCGCGAGCATGTCGGACTCCTGCACGCGGGCGAACCCGTCGACCGCGGAGCCGTCGAAGCCGATGCCCTCCTCGAAGGCGCCCTCGAGCTCGGAGGACGTGACCGCCACGGACTTCAGCATGCCGAGCACGTCGGTGAACCACAGGCGCACGAAGCGGATGTCGCGCTCCTCGACGGTGCGCAGCACGTACTCCTGCTGTTTGTCCACGACGCTCCCCTCATGCGGTCTGCGGGTCCGCATCGTAGCGCCCAGCCACGCGAGCAGACGCAGCCCCGGCCGCTCGAAGGGCGCGGCCGGGGCTGCGTTGCGGCGGGGCCGGCTCTGGGCGCCGGTCCCGGTGGTGGCTAGTCCTGCATGACCGGCGGCTGCTGGCGCGCCGGTGCGGGCAACGCGGCCCCGGTCGGCTCGATGGCGGGGCCGGCGGGGTACGCCGACGCCCCAAGCGCGGCCTCGGGGTAGGCGTACATCCCGTGCTCGTGGATGTCGAGCCCCTCGATCTCCTCCTCCTCGGAGACCCGTAGGCCCAAGGTCGCCTTGATGACCATCAAGAGCAGGGCCGTGGCGGTGCCGACCCAGACGATCACGGCCAGCACCCCGATGGCCTGGATGCCCAGCAGTGACGCCCCGCCGCCGTACAGCAGGCCCTCCTCGGTGTGCGCGAGCCCGACCCAGATCGTGCCCAGGACACCGCACACGCCGTGGACGCTGACCGCCCCGACCGGGTCGTCGACGCGCACCGCGTCGAAGAACGCCACCGCAAGCGCCACGACCACCCCGGCGATCAGCCCGACCGCCAGTGCCCCGAAGTTGGAGACCACGTCGGCCCCCGCGGTGATGCCGACCAGTCCGGCGAGGATGCCGTTGCCGGTCATGCCGACGTCGAACTTGCCGTAGCGAAAGCGTGTGAAGAAGCCCGCCGCGACGCCACCGGCGCCACCGGCCAGCGCGGTGGTGACCAGCACGGCGCCGATGGCCTCCCCATCGAGCGCCAGGACCGAGCCCCCGTTGAAGCCGAACCACCCGAAGAACAGCAGCAGCACACCGAGCATGCCCAGCGGCATCGAGTGACCGGGGATGGCCCGTGCCTTGCCCGTGGCGTCGAACTTGCCGATTCGCGCACCGAGGATGATCGTGGCTACCAGTCCGGCCACCCCACCCGTCAGGTGGACGATCGTGGACCCGGCGAAGTCGACGAAGCCGAGCTCGCTCAGCCATCCGCCGCCCCACGTCCAGGCCCCGACGATGGGGTAGATCAGCGCGGTCATCCCCGCCGCCACGGCGATGTACGAGCCGATCTTCATGCGCCCGGCCACCGCCCCCGACACGATCGTCGCGGCGGTCGCAGCGAACATCGCCTGGAAGGCGAAGTCCATCTCGAGGGTCGCGTCGGGGGCGTAGTTGCCACCGATCAGTGCGAAGTTGTCAGAGCCGAAGAGGCCGGCGACGTTCTCGCCGTACATCAACCCCCAGCCGATGAGGAAGTACACGACCATGCCGACCGAGATCGTCATCAGGTTCTTCATCACGATGTTGGCGGCGTTCTTGGAGCGGGTCAGCCCCGCCTCCAGACACATGAACCCGGCGTGCATGATGAACACGAGCACGGTGGCCACCATGAGGTAGATGACCATCATGCTCAGTTCGAGGCCTTCGACTGCCTCCATTGCGTCCATTGACCATCCTTCGGTGTCGGTGGGTGGGGGGGTCGTCCGCTACGGTTGGCACCGTAGGCGCGAGCGCTTACCGCCCCGTTGCCCTCGTGTTTCCGTGGTGTAAAAGGACCCCGATGAAGCTGGCCCTCGCGCAGCTGAACCCGGTCGTCGGCGACCTCGCCGGCAACGCGGCGGCGATCCGCTCGGCCTATGACCACGCGGTGGCGTCGGGGGCGGACGTCGTCGTGACCGGCGAGCTGTCGCTCACCGGCTACCCCCCCGAGGACCTGGTCCTGAAGCCGGCGTTCATCGCCGCCGTCCGCACGACGCTGGCCGAGCTGGCCGCCGCGGCCGCCGGTGTCCCGCTCGTCGTGGGCTTCACCGAGCGCCTCGAGGGGCGCTCCACCCACTGGGCCCGCCCGGTGATGAGCGAGGCCCCCTCGGTGCAGCGGCTGGCCAACGCCGCGGCCGTGCTGCGCGGGGGGGCGGTGGAGCACGTCTACCGCAAGCACCGCATCCCCAACTACGGGGTGTTCGACGAGGCGCGGTACTTCCGCGCCGGCAGTGCGCTGGTCGGGTTCGGGGCCGGCGACGCCCGCACCGCGGGCCCCTCCGGGCAGGCCCAGGTGTACGTGACGATCTGCGAGGATCTGTGGGGCGAGGGCGGGCCGGTGGCGGACGCCGCCATCGCCGGGGCAGACGTGGTCGTGTCCATGAACGCCAGCCCCTACCAGCGGGACAAACGGGGCGAGCGCGAACGGTGGGCAGCGCACCACGCCCGCGCGGGCGACGTGTGGATCGCCTACGTCAACCAGGTCGGCGGTCAGGACGAGGTCGTCTTCGACGGTGACTCGTTCGTGATGGGACCAGACGGTGCGGTGGTGGCGCGCGCCGCCCGCTTCGCCCCCGACCTGCTCCTCGTGGACCTCCCGACCGGCGGTGGCCCGGCCCCGTCCCCGCTCCAGGAGGACGAGCCCGACGCCACCGCCGACACCTACCGGGCACTGGTCATGGCCACCGGCGACTACGTCCGCAAGAACGGCTTCACCCAGGCCCTCGTCGGCCTGTCGGGTGGCGTCGACTCGACGCTCACCGCGACGATCGCTGCTGACGCACTCGGCGCCGGGGCGGTCACCGGCGTGGCCATGCCCTCGCCCTACAGCTCCGACCATTCCCTGGCGGACGCCCGGGCGTTGGCCGAGAACCTCGGCTGCCGCTACCTGGAGCTGCCCATCGAGAAGGTCATGTCCGCGTTCGACGACGTGCTGGCTTCGCCCTTCGCGGCCACACAGCCGGGGCTGGCCGAGGAGAACATCCAGGCGCGCATCCGGGGCACGCTGCTGATGGCCTTGTCCAACAAGTTCGGCGGGCTCGTGCTCGCCACCGGCAACAAGAGCGAGCTGGCGGTCGGCTACGCGACCCTCTACGGGGACATGGCCGGCGGGTTCGCGGTCCTGAAGGACGTGTGGAAGACGACCGTGTACGAGCTGTGCCGGCATCGCAACGCCCGTCAGCCGGTGATCCCCGAGTCGGTGCTGACCAAGGAGCCATCGGCCGAGCTGCGCCACGACCAGCGCGACACCGACTCGCTGCCGCCCTACGACGTGCTCGACGTCATCCTGCAGGCCTACGTGGAACACGACGCCAGCGTCGCGGACATCGCCGCCCGGGGCTTCGACGAGCCGCTCGTGCGCGAGGTGACCGCGCGCGTGGACGGCTCGGAGTACAAGCGCCGGCAATCCGCGCCCGGCGCCAAGATCACCGGGCGCGCATTCGGCCGGGACCGCCGCCTGCCGATCACCCAGGGCTGGCCGGGGGGGCCCCCCCCCCCCCCGGGGGGGGCCCCCCGCCTCGCCGACCGGTCGGGTCAGGCGCGCACCACGAGGGTCTTGGCCGCCATGTCACCGACCCGCTGCTTGCGCGGCGAGGCCAGCATGACGATCAGCCCGACCAGGTAGAAGAAGAAGCCGTCGACGATGCGCAGCAGTGTGCGGACGACCACGGCCCCCCAGCCGGCGGGCGTGCCGTCGGCGGCGACCACCCTGATCCCGAGGAGCATCTTGCCGACCGTCTGGCCGCGCAGCCCCTCGAGAATGATGTAGTAGGCCGGGATCGCCGCCATCAGCATGAGCGCCGGGCCACCCGTGAGCGCGAAGCCGACCTCGCCGCCACCCGCGCTGGCGCCCCCGAACAGGGTCGCCACCAGGAACGACAAGACCATCAGCACGACGAGGTCGATCAGGGCCGCACCGATGCGCCGGCCCACGACCTGCTCGGGACCACCGGAGCCGGCGGGCGGGACCGGCAGGTTCGACTGCGGCGTCCCCTCGGGGGGCGGCAGTGTGTTCTCGAACGGTCGTGTGTCGGTCATGGCGCGTCCTGAATGCACCCACCGGCCGCGGCGAGCAAGAGGTTTCCGGCTCCCTGCACAATCGTGGGTGGGCCCCAGCGGTGTCTTGGTGCACCACCCTGGCGGCGGCCGCGTCGCCAGGCCACTGGCCGCCGGCGGGTGCGTCAGGAGGCCGGGGTGACCACGAGCGGTCCATCGCGCCCTCGGCGTTGGCGAAGATCCGCAGCTGCTCGGTCTTGGCCGCCAGCCACGCCGCGTCGTCGGTGGTCGAGCGCGGCCCGACGCCCACCAGCGCCACCAGCCCGTGCCCGATCGCGCCCACCTCCGCGCCGTCGACGGTCACCGACGCGCTGCGCACCCGCTGCAGGACGACTCGCATACCCGGGTAGACTGCCATGACAGCCGCTGGACCCGTCAACCTCGTCGTGGCCGACGCGACGAATCGGGCCGGCAGGCGGAAATGGTGGTGGCGCATGCAACCAGACCCCCGACCGCTGTCCCCTCGGGACGTGGTGGCCTTCAAGGAACGCGGTGAGCGCTTCGTCATGCTCACGGCCTATGACTACCCGTCCGCGCGGATCCTCGACGCGGCCGGGGTGCCGGTGCTGCTCGTGGGGGACTCCGTCGGGGACAACGTCCTCGGCTATCCCTCCACCGTGCCGGTCACGATGGCGGACATGATCCACCACACCAGGGCGGTGCGACAGGGCACGCAGCGCGCGGTGGTGGTCGCCGACCTGCCGTTCATGAGCTACCAGGTGTCGGTGGAGGACGGTCTCCGCAACGCCGGGCGCCTCCTGCAGGAGGGCGGGGCCGCGGCCGTGAAGGTCGAGGGCGGCGCGCGCGTCGTGGACCTCGCCACCCGCCTGGTGCAGATCGGCATCCCCGTCATGGGCCACCTCGGCCTCACCCCCCAGAGCGTGCACCAGATGGGCCACCGCGTGCAGGGCCGAACGGCCGCTGCCGCGGACACGATCGTCGCCGACGCCCAGGCGCTCGCCGACGCCGGCGTGTTCGCCATCGTGCTCGAAGCCGTCCCCGCGGACCTGGCCCGCCGGGTGACCGAGGCGGTCGCGGTGCCGACCATCGGCATCGGCGCGGGTCCCCACACCGACGCCCAGGTGATGGTGCTCCACGATCTGCTCGGCCTGTCGACAGGGCACCGGCCCCGCTTCGTCAAGCCCTACGCCGACCTGCGCGCCACGATCACCGACGCGGTCAAGAGCTACCAGGCCGAGGTCGTCGCCGGCGAGTACCCGGCCACCGAGCACACCTACGGCTGATCCCCACCCCGACGGGGAGAAGGGGCCCCTGGCTACGACGCGCTGTCGCCCCCGTCTCGCCCGGGCGACCCGATCCGACCGTTCGTGACCCGCAGGAACGCCGCTGCCTTCACCATGGCCTCGGCGAACTCCTCGCCGGGGTCGGAGTCCGCCACGATCGCGCCGCCGGTCCCGTAGCTGGCCACCGGGCCCGCCACCACCGCGGTGCGGATGCCCACCGAGAGGTCGACCAGACCGCGCGACACCACGCCGAGCGCCCCGCAGTACACGCCCCGGCGGACGGGCTCGACGAGGCGGGTCCGCTCCACCGCCATGCGCTTGGGGGCCCCGGTGACCGACCCCGACGGGAACGTCGCGCGCAGCAGCCCACCGAGGCCGACCTCGTCGCGCAGCCGCCCCACGACCGTCGAGGTGAGGTGCCACACGGTGGGATGGCCCTCCAGCCCGGCGAGCTCGGGCACCCGCACGGTTCCGGGGACGCTCACGCGGCCGAGGTCGTTGCGCTCGAGGTCGACGATCATGACGTGCTCGGCCTGGTCCTTCACGCTCTCCTGGAGCGCCCGCGCCGCCGCCGCGTCCCGGGATGGGTCGTCGTGGCGCGGGCGGGTGCCCTTGATGGGGCGGGTGGTCACCCGATCGCCGTCGGTGCGCAGGAAGGTCTCCGGTGACACCGACACGATCTCCGCCCCGCCCGGCAGCCGGACGTAGGCGGCATGCGCAGCCCCCGGCGACGCCGCCTCCAGCCGGCGGGCGAGCGCCAGTCCCCCGCCGGCCCAACCGACCGCCACCTGCAGCGTCAGGTTCAGCTGGTAGAGGTCGCCGGCGGCGATCCACCCGAGGATGCGCCGCACCGCCGCCGCGTGCGCGGGCCGCGTCAGCGACAGCGCGGCGTCCGTCGGCGCCGGCGCACCGGCGTCGACGTCTGCCGGCACGGACCGGCTCGCGCTGACCCACCGCCGCAGCTCGTCCAGACGGTCGGCCACGGACGTCCGGACCACGCCGGGAAGCGCCGCCGCGACCAGCAGGGACGCCTGCCCGCCGGGGGGGATGCAGACGGCGCCGTCGTACAGACCGAGGCGCATCGCCGGCAGCGGGGCGAACGCCGGCCTGGTGTCGCCGGTCGCCAGGTCGACGAAGCCCGCCGAGCAGGCGTCGGACAGGAACCCTGCGGCACCACCCGTGAAGGGCGGAGCGCCCGCGTCGCGCTCGCCGCGCCAGTCGCACCCGCGGCCGATGTCGTCGAGGGCGACCGGGTCACGCAGGACGGCCACGGGGTCGCCCAGCACCACCCGCCATCCCCGAACGGTGTGCACCTGCGGGAAGCGCACCCCGGGTACGCCGGCGAGCGCGAAGGGGTCCGCGGGGGCGTCCAGCTGCTCCACCCCGATGCGGACCTGCCCGGCTGGCTGCGCACCCACGCCGGGTTCGTCAGGCGTTGGAGGGGACGCGGTACTTCTCCCGGAACGCCACGTCGTCCAGCTCGTCGAGGTCAGCCTCCAGCGCAGCCTCGAACGCCGCGGCCTGCTCGTGGTGGGTGAAGGTCTGGGCCCACAGCAGGCGCCCGGAGGCGACCGACTGGAGCTGGACGTCATACATCATGGAGCCGTTGTAGCCCCCACGCGTGCGGGTCAGTGCGCGGAAGTGTCGCCGAGCCGTTTCGCTCACAGGATGCAGACCTCAGGTCGATGGCCGGAGAAAGGTATCGGTACGCGACCATGGTACGAGACTGCAACGCGGGGCCCGGGCACTACACTGCGCCGCCTGGGGAGGTGGTGCGAGATGAAGGTGTACACCCGGCGCGGTGACGACGGCACGACCGGCCTGTTGTACGGGGGTCGGGTGGACAAGGACGACCTGCGCACCGACGCCTACGGCACCGTCGACGAAGCGGTCTCGGCGCTCGGGCTGGCGCGCGCCGAGCTCGGGGTCGACGGCGTCTGGCACGACGCGATCCTGCGCGTCCAGCGGGAGCTCTTCGTCGTCGGGGCGCAGCTGGCGACGGCCACGGAGCACTGGTCGCAGCTGTCCGACGGCGTCTCCCGCGTCACGCCGGGCATGACCACCCGGCTCGAGGCCGCGATCGACGAGCTCACGGCCGCCTACCCCCTGCCCCAGGAGTTCACCGTGCCGGGGGGGCGGCGGGAAGGCGCGGCGATCGACCTCGCCCGCACGATCATCCGCCGCGCCGAGCGCCTGACCGTGCGCATGCGCCGGGCCGAGCTGCTGCCCGACGACGTGATCCTGCACTACCTCAACCGCGTGTCCGACTACCTGTTCGTGCTCGCCCGGGCCGTCGAGGGTGGCCAGCACACCCCGACCCGGTAGCGCTCGCCTATTACGGTAGGGACCGTCGTTGCCGACGGCCCCCCGTGCAGATCCCGGCGTGCGCTACTAACGCACCGGGCTCCTGCCTCAGGTGCATGCGTCGAACCGCGTGGTAGGCCAAGGGTGCATGGTCCGGACGGGTGGGAGCCATCGGGTGGCGAGTCGGCGCATGCGTTCCCAGTTCAGGGTTGCGCGCTGGCTGCGACGCCGTAGCGCCCGAAACCAGTGCCGCGTCACCTGGGTGCGGAACGCCGCGACCGCCTCGGTGTTGCCGGGCACGGCATAGTAGGCGCAGTGCCCACGCACCACGCTGGCCAGCCAGCGCCCTTGTTCGGGGATGGGCAGGTGCCGGCGCCGTTTGAGCTCGACTTTGAGCTCGCGCAGCTTGGCCCGCATCCGCTTCGCGACCGTGACACGCTTGAGCAGGAAGCGTCCGTTCTTGGTCTTCGCACAGATGTGCGTCAAGCCCAGGAAGTCGAACGTCTCGGGGCGGCCAAGACCACGCCGTGCGCGCTGTTGAGCAGCGAACCGCCCAAACGCGATCAGGCGCGTCTTGTCCTCCGCCAGCTCCAGGCTGAACCTCGCGAGCCGCTCACGCAGATCGCTTTGGAACCGCCGCGCGTCCCGTTCGTGCTCGAAACCCACGACGAAGTCGTCGGCGAACCGCACGATGATCACGTCACCGTGCGAGTGTCGCCGCCGCCAGTCGTGGGCCCACAGGTCCAAGACGTAGTGCAGGTAGATGTTGGCGAGCAACGGCGAGACCGATGCTCCCTGTGGGGTCCCCTGCTCGCTCTTGGACCATTTCCCCTCCTCGATGACCCCTGCGCCCACCCACTTGTGGATGAGCCGCAGGACCCGTTCGTCCGCGATCCGGTGCTCGACGAACTTGCTCAACCACCCCTGATCAAGGCTGGTGAAGAAGTCGCGGATATCCGCATCGAGCACCCAGTTCACCTTCTTGCGGTAGATCCCCGTCGCGAGCGCGTCCAACGCATCATGCGGGCCGCGCCCCCGCCGGAAACCGTACGAGAACCCGAGGAAGTCCTCCTCATAGACCGCCTCCAACACCTCGACCAGCGCCCGCTGGACGATCTTGTCCTCCAGCGCGGCGATGCCGAGCGGCCGCAGCCGCCCGTCGGTCTTGGGGATGTAGGCCCTACGTGAGGGCTTCGCCCGGTAGCTGCCGCGGTGGACCCGACCACACAGATCCTGAAGGTTGGCCTCCAGGTCCTGGTCGTAGTCCCGCCACGTCACACCGTCCACCCCCACGGCGGCCCGCGGGTTCAACGCCCGGTAGGCCGCTCGCAGGCGGTCGACGTCCACGTGGTGCAGCAGCGCGGTGAACCGTGCCTCCTTGTCTCTCCGTGCGGCCTGGCGCACGCGATCCAGCGCATGTGGCACGTCCTGTCCGGCTCTGCGTCCGGGCCGTGTTTTGCTGTCCGCGTTCCCCTCGGCCAGCCCTCTTCCCTCCACCGTCTCCGCAACCCCAGATAGGGCCTTGTTCGACAGCTTCGCCGGTACTACAGGACTGTCAGACTTCCCACGCTCGTTCATCCCAGGATCACGGCCTTGGCCTTCCCTGGGCGGCCCGTCGCCAGATCACGACCACGGGCGAGAGTGGGACCTCCCGGTTCTCGCGCATGAAGATTCCGCGCATGCTCAGGTTCTCAGACCGCGCGGGGCCCCCCGACAGCTCACGCATAGCGCTGCCAAAGGTGTTGCCTTCCGCCCATGCTGACGGCGTCGGCGCCCCAAACCCATGATTTCGCGGCTCCATAGCCCGGCCTACGCGTACCCCTGTCAACGCTTCGCTACCGCCCTTGCGGACGGTCGCGCATGACTCGGGGCCACCGTGGGACGCTAGCCCTTCGGTGTAAGGCTCTTCCATCCTCTTCTCCATGCCGGTTTATCCCGGCGCTCCAGCATCCCATGGCGGTCCGCCTGGCGACCGCCACACCCGGCACAGCAGAGAATCACCCGTCAGCATCCAGGGCGGTCGCTGCGCGACCACCACACCCGGCACAGCAGAGAACCGCCCTCGCAGGCTCGGGCGATTCACCCGTCAGCGGCTCGACCCGCGGCGGCCGGGTCCACCAGCCAGATCACGGCGTCGGCGTCGACGCGCGCGGCCGGGGCGGTGGTGTCGCCGTCGATCACCCGCTGCAGCGCCTCCCGCTTGCCCTCGCCGGCGACGGTGACCACGACCAGCCGCCCGGTCGCGATAGCCGCGCGGGTGAAGGTCACGCGCTCGAAGTCGACGTGGCTGGTGGGCACCACGAACCGGTCGGTCACCTCCAGGGCGGCAGAACCCGGGAACAGGGAGGCGGTGTGCCCGTCGGCGCCGAGCCCCAGGTGGATGAGGTCGATGCCGTCGAGGGCTTCCACCAGCGCGTCGTAGGCCGCCGCGGCCGCCGCGATCGTCGGCCCGGCACCGCGCACCGAGTGGACCGCCCGCACGGCCACGCGGTCCAGCAGGGCGCGGCGGGCCAGGCCCTCGTTCGATCCCTCGTGGTCGACCGGCACCCATCGCTCGTCGCCGAAGAGCACCTCGACGCGCGACCAGTCCACCCGTGACGCCGTGGCCAGCCGCTCGTAGCAGGCCCGGGCAGTGTGGCCGCCGCTGAAGGCCACGGTGGCGGGGGCCGCGTCGTCCACGAGGCTCCCGAAGGCCTCGGCGACGTCGGGGACCACGCGCAGCTCGCCCCTCACGGGGGCGCCTGCGCCCGCAGCCGCGGCAGGACCTCCTCCCCGACGAGCGCGATGGCGCGCAGCGGGTCGGTGCTGGCGACCTGGATCGCGACGGCGTCAGCGCCGACCTCGGTGACCAGCGGCCGGTACGCGGCGAACAGCTCGTCGGCGTCGGCCACGATCGTGTACTGGGCGAGGATCTCGGCCCGGTCCATGCGGTCCGCACGCTGGCGCAGGACCATGGGGTCGACCGCCTCCAGGCGGCCGGGGGCGCGCAGGCCGCGCATCGGTGCCAGCGCCTGCCACGCCTCGTCCTCGTCGCCGGCGAGCACGCACCAGCGGGTGGCCAGGACGGCGCTCGGCGCCCCCCGCTCCCCCGCCGCGCGGTGATAGGGGTCGATCACCCGCTCGAGCGTCTCGGCGGGATCCTTCACGCTGGTGATGACGCCGTCGGCGAGACGACCCGCGAGGCTGGCGGACTTCGGCCCGCCCGCGGCCATCCAGATCGGCACCCGGTGGGCGGGCGGGCTGTAGAGCTTGGCCTTGTCGGTGCGGTAGTGGCGCCCCTCGAAGTCGAGCTTGTCCCCGTCGAACAGGCCGCGGATGATCCGCAGCGCCTCGTCCATCCGCGCGCTGCGCTCCGCGTAGCCGGGGAAGTCGTAGCCGAGCGGGCCCTCGTTGATGTTCTCCCCCGTGCCGACGCCGAGGCTGAACCGGCCCCCGGAGAGGCGGTCGACCGTCGCCGCCATCTGCGCGATCAGGGCAGGGTGGTAGTGGAACAGCGGGCAGGTCACGCTCGTGGCCAGCTCAACCCGGTCGGTGGCCTGTGCCACCGCGCCGAACCAGGCCCACACGGAGCTCGCCGCGGACCGGTCGTCGACCCACGGGTGGAAGTGGTCGGCGCCCGTCACCATGTCGAAACCGGCGTGTTCGGCGGCCACGGCATGCTCGACGAGGGTCTCGGGCTGGTAGGACTCGTGGCTGCAGAGCCAGGCGAACCGCATCGGTGCCCCGTCCGTTCGTGCGTACGTCGGCCCGCGCACCGTACACCGCACCGTGCACGGCGCCACCGACGTCGTGGCGCGTCCGGCCGAGAGCGGCTATACCCGGGGCGTGGGCGACACCGGAACCCCCGACAGCGCAGGCGGGACGCACGGGCGTCCCGGGGACGCCGACCGCCGACCGTCGGGCCTGCGCCGGGCGCTGGCGCGGGCCGACGCCGGCAAGACCCTGTCGGTGGACGAGGCGACGTGGCTGCTGGGGGCCCGTGGTCCCGCCCTGGCCGCGCTGATGGCGATGGCCGCCCGGGTGCGCGACGGGGCCCGCCCCGATCGGGTCACCTACAGCCGCAAGGTGTTCATCCCGCTGACCCACCTGTGCCGGGACACCTGCGGGTACTGCACGTTCGCGTGGCCGCCCAAAGGCGACCTGCCGGCCTACCTGTCACCCGAGCAGGTGCTCGACATCGCGCGCGCGGGCCAGGCGGCGGGTTGCAAGGAGGCGCTGTTCACCCTCGGCGACAAGCCGGAGGACCGCTACCCGGCCGCCCGTCGCTGGCTGGCGGAGCGGGGGTATGAGTCCACGCTGGAGTACCTGCGCGCCGTGGCCATCACCGTCCTGGAGGGCACCGGCCTCATCCCCCACCTGAACCCGGGTGTGATGACCTGGTCGCAGATGGCGAGCCTGAAGCAGGTCTCGGGCTCGATGGGCATCATGCTCGAATCGGCGAGCCGCCGGCTGCTGGAGCGGGGCCAGGCGCACTGGCACGCCCCTGACAAGGACCCGGCCCGGCGGCTGCGCACCATCGAGGACGCCGGGCGCCTGTCCATCCCCTTCACCTCGGGGATCCTGGTCGGCATCGGCGAGACGCTGCGGGAGCGCGCCGAGGCGCTGTTCGCCCTGCGGGCCTCGGCCGCGCGCTACGGCCACCTGCAGGAGGTGATCGTGCAGAACTTCCGGCCAAAGCCCGACACGGCCATGCGTGATCACCCCACGCCCGCACGGGACGAGCTGCTGGCCGCCGTCGCGGTGGCCCGCCTCCTGCTACCGACGCGGGTGCACCTGCAGGCACCGCCGAACCTGTCCCCGCGGTGGCAGGGCGACCTGGTCGCCGCCGGCATCGACGACTGGGGCGGGGTCTCACCGGTCACCCCCGACCACGTCAATCCCGAGTACGCCTGGCCCGCGCTGGAGGCCCTGGAGGCGTCCACCGCCGCGGCGGGCAAGACCCTGGCCGAACGGCTGTGCGTCTACCCCGAGTTCGTCCGCCAGCCCGACCCGTGGCTCGCCGGGCGTATGCGGGGCCCCGTCACGGCGCTCGCCGATCCCGACGGGTTCGCCGTGCCCGGCCGTCCCGGTGGGCAGCCGTGGCAGGACCCCGAGCGCACCGCTGTCACCGCCGCAGGCGACGACCGGCGCTGGCGCAACGCCGTGGCCGGGCAGGGCGTGACGGGCGTGCGGCGCGACACGACGCTGCGCGACGACGCCGCGGCGGTCTACGGCGACACCGACCTCATCGCCGCAGAGACCCTGCGCCGGCGCCCCGCGGGCCCCCCCGACCCGGCCCCGGCCGTCGCCCGCAGCCGCGTGCGCCCCGAGATCGCCGCGATCCTGCGCCGTGCGGAGGGCGGCACGGCCCCGGACGAGGCCGAGGCGCTGGCGCTGTTCGAGACGTCCGGCGCGGAGCGCGACGCGCTCGTGGCCACCGCGGACACCGTGCGCGCCGAGCGGGTCGGCGACGTCGTGACCTACGTGGTCAACCGCAACATCAACTTCACCAACATCTGCTACACGGGGTGCCGCTTCTGCGCGTTCGCGCAACGGCGTGACGACGCCGACGCCTACACGCTGTCGCTGGGCCAGATCGCCGACCGTGCCGCGGAGGCCTGGGAGCTGGGCGCCACCGAGGTGTGCATGCAGGGCGGCATCCATCCCGACCTCGGCGGCGAGTACTACTTCGCTGTGCTGCGGGCCGTCCGGGAGCGCGTGGCCGACCTGCACATCCACGCCTTCTCGCCGATGGAGGTCGTCAACGGCGCCACGCGCCTGGGTGTCAGCGTACGGGAGTGGCTCGCGCAGGCCCGGGCGGCGGGGCTGGACACGATCCCCGGCACCGCCGCGGAGATCCTCGACGACGATGTCCGCTGGGTGCTCACCAAGGGCAAGCTCCCGGCCGACGCCTGGATCGAGGTGGTCACCACGGCGCACGCCCTCGGCATCCGCTCGTCGTCGACGATGATGTACGGCCACGTGGACGAGCCGCGGCACTGGGCGGCGCACCTGCACCTGCTGCGCCGTCTGCAGCAGGCCAACCGCGACGCCGGTGTCGCGGGCTTCACCGAGTTCGTCCCGCTGCCGTTCATCCACACCCAGGCGCCGATCTACCTCGCCGGCGTCGCCCGTGCGGGGCCCACCTGGGACGAGACGCTGAAGGTGCACGCCGTCGCCCGCCTGGTCTTGCAGGGGGTGATCGACAACGTCCAGCTGTCGTGGGTCAAGGTCGGCCTCGACGGCGCGCAGCAGCTCCTGGCGGCCGGCTGCAACGACCTCGGCGGCACCCTGATGGAGGAGACGATCAGCCGCATGGCCGGCGCCGACCATGGCGTGGCCCAGGACCCCGAGACCCTGCGCCACATCGCCGAGCTCGCCGGTCGCATCCCCGCCGAGCGCACCACCGACTACGGCCGCATCGAGCCCGGCGGCATCCGCTACCGGCTCCCAGACCCCCGGGTGGTCACCTGAGCACCATCCCAGCCACGCTCGCGCCTCAGCCCGAGCCGACACCGGCCTGGTCGCGGTCGCGCTGGCCGTCCTCGTGGATGGCATCCTGCACCGACTCGGCGGTCTCGGTGACGCTGGCGCGGCCCCGCAGCAGGTGGCGCTGCTCGGCGTCCAGCGCGCCGCGCACGGCCTCCAGCGCCTCCTCGCCGGTGAGCGACTCCCGCTCCACCAGCGCCTCGGCCATCGCGTCCAGGCCCGGACGCAGCTCGGCGAAGCGCGCGCAGACCTCGTCCAGCGCGGTCGTCAGGATGCGCTGCACCTCGCCGTCGACGGTCTCGGCGGTCTTCTCGGAGTACTCGTGGCCGCGGGCGAGCTCCTCGCCGAGGAAGACCTGCTGCTGGTCCCCGTAGCCCACCGGGCCGAGCACCTCGCTCATCCCGAACTCCTTGACGATGGCGCGCGCGAGCTTGGTGGCCTGCACGAGGTCGTGCTGGCCGCCGGTGGTGGGCTGGCCGAGGAACACCATCTCCGCCGCGCGGCCGCCGAGCATGACCTTGATCTTCGCGTCGAGGTAGCTGCGCATGTAGATGTGGCGTTCGTCGATGGGCAGCTGGGTGGTGACCCCCAGCGCCATGCCCACCGGCAGCACGGTCACCTTGTAGACGGGGTCGGCCTCCTCCTCGAGGAACGCGGCGAGGGCGTGCCCGCCCTCGTGGTAGGCCACCGCCCGCTTCTCCTCCTCGCTGAGGGTGAGGCTCGCCCGCTCGCGGCCGATGGTCTGGCGCTCGCGGGCCTGCTCCACGTCGCGCATGCGGATGACGTCCGAGCCGTCGCGAACGGCGATGAGCGCGGCCTCGTTGATGAGGTTCTTCAGGTCCGCGCCGCTCATGCCGGGCGTGCCGCGGGCGAGCGTCCTGAGGTCGACGTCATCGCCGATGGGCTTGCCCTTGGTGTGCACGCCGAGGATCTCGATGCGCTCGCCGAGCGTGGGCAGCGGGACCACGATCTGCCGGTCGAACCGGCCCGGACGCTGCAACGCCGGGTCGAGCACGTCGGGACGGTTGGTCGCCGCCATGATGACGACGCCCTCCGACCCCTCGAACCCGTCGATCTCGCCGAGCATCTGGTTCAGGGTCTGCTCGCGCTCGTCGTGGCCGCCGCCGAGGCCGGCGCCACGCTTGCGCCCGATCGAGTCGAGCTCGTCGATGAAGATGATGCACGGCGCGTTCTGCTTGGCGGTC
This sequence comes from Egibacteraceae bacterium, assembly GCA_040905805.1. Classification (NCBI taxonomy): domain Bacteria; kingdom Bacillati; phylum Actinomycetota; class Nitriliruptoria; order Egibacterales; family Egibacteraceae; species Egibacteraceae bacterium. The sequence continues at coordinate 41,361 of JBBDQS010000093.1, forward strand.
TTGAACAGGTCGCGCACGCGCGACGCCCCGACCCCCACGAACATCTCCATGAAGTCCGAGCCGGTGACCGAGATGAACGGCACCCCCGCCTCCCCGGCGACCGCGCGGGCGATCAGGGTCTTGCCGGTGCCGGGCGGGCCCACCAGTAGCATGCCCTTGGGCACCTCGGCGCCGGCCTTGCGGAAGCGGTCGGGCTCGCGCAGGAAGCTGACGACCTCCTCGACCTCCTGCTTGACCTCCTGGTAGCCGGCGACGTCGTCGAAGCGGGTGGTGGGCTCGTGCGGCTTGTGCACCTTGGCCTGCGACTTGCCGATCTGGGACAGCCCGCCCATCTGTCCGCGGGCCTGGCGGTTCATCCACACGAAGAACCCGACGATGATCAGCGCCGGTAGCAGCCAGATCAGCAGGAACCACGGGCTCTCGGTGTCCGGCTGTGCGTCGATCGTGACGTCGTGCTCGACCAGGAAGTCCTCGATGCCCTGCTGGCCGATGACCGTGCTGGTCGGCAGTTGCGACGTGAACGCCTCACCGTCGGCGAACTCGCCTTGGATCGCCTCCCCGGTGAACGTGACGGTCTCGACGCGTCCGTCGTCCACCGCCGTGCGGAACTCGCTGTAGGAGATGGCGTCGTCCGTGCCGAACCCCGAGAACAGCATGACCAGCAGCAGGAGGAGCAGCAGGAAGGCCAGCAGTCGGAAGCGCTTGATGCGGTCCACTCGCCAGCCTCGATCCTGTCGGTACCGTCGCGTTGGTCAGGCAGTCCTTCGCCCGCATGCCCTGTCAGTGGTACCCGACGGGCCGGGTGTTGACCCGCGTCGTCCGTGCACTTTGCAGGCGGGGTCGGCCGCAGCGACGATGACCCAATGCTAGCGCGGCGCATTCGAGCTGGAGACCGGCGCTCCTACGACGTCGTGGTGCTCGGGGCGGGCGTCGCCGGCCTGGTCACGGCGCTGGACCTGCTCGATCTGGCCCCCGGCCTGTCGGTCGCGATCATCGACAAGGGCGCCCTCGGGACCTCGGGATCCACCGCGCTGGCGCAGGGCGGACTGGCCGCCGCCGTGGGGCCGGAGGACTCGCCGGCCCGCCACACCGCCGACACGCTGGCCGTCGGCGACGGCCTCGCCGACCCCCGCGCCGCAGCGGTCCTCGCGGGCGAGGCCCCCGCACGGGTGCAGGACCTCATCGCCCGCGGCGCCGTCTTCGACCGCGACGGCTCCGGGGCCTTCGCGCTCGCCCGGGAGGGGGGCCAGGCGGTCGCCCGCAGCGTGCGGGCCGCGGACGCCACCGGTGCAGCGATCTTCGCGGCGCTGCGCGACCAGGCGACCGGCCGGGTGGAGCGCCTGCAGGGGACGGCCTGCGCGCTCGCGGTCGGGGGGCGCCCGGAGCGTGTGCACGGTGCGTGGCTGCTCGTCGACGACCGGGAGGCCGACGCCAGCGGACCCGCGCAGGAGGCCGGGCTCGTCCTGGTGGAGGGGCGGGCGGTGGTGCTGGCTACCGGCGGCTGCGGGGGCCTGTACGCCGCGACCACCAACCGCGCCGACGCCACCGCGGACGGCGTGGCACTGGCGGGCGCCGCCGGCGCGGCCCTGGTGGACATGGAGTTCGTGCAGTTCCACCCCACCGGCCTGCGGACCGAGGGGATGCGGCGGCTGCTCCTCACCGAGGCCCTGCGGGGGGCCGGAGCCGTCCTCGTCGACGCGCACGGCCAGCGGTTCCTGCCCGACTACCATGAGGACGCCGAGCTGGCACCCCGGCATGTGGTCACCCGGGCCATCCTCGAGCAGCCGGGGGGCGCCTGGCTGGACGCGAGCCACCTACCGCCCGCGACGCTGGCGGCCGATTTCCCCACCGTGCTGGCCGGGGCCCGCGCCCATGGCTACGACCTCACGACCCAGCCGGTGCCCGTGGAGCCCTGCCAGCACTACATGGTCGGTGGCGTGGCGACCGACCTGTGGGCACGCACCTCGCTCCCCGGCCTGTGGGCCGCCGGCGAGGTCGCGTCCACAGGGGTGCACGGGGCCAACCGCATGGCCGGCAACTCGCTGGCCCAGTCCTGCGTCTTCGGGCATCGGGCCGCGCGCTCGGTGGTGCGCGACCTGGACGCGGCGCTGCCCCGCGCGCCCGATCCGCACCCACCGGCGCCGGGGGACGCACCGGCGGGCGACGTGGTGTCGGCCCTGCGCCTGGAGGTGCGCCAGGCGATGACCGCGGGTGCGGGGCCGCTGCGCACGGCCGGTTCCCTCGACGTGGCCGCCAAGGCCTTGGGCGACGCGGCCGCTGCCGCGGGGCCGGCGACCCCCGCCCTGCGGCGCGACACCGTCGAGCTCGCGCACGTGCTGGCCGTGAGCCGCCTGATCGTGCGCAGCGCCCGTCTGCGGACGGAATCGCGCGGCGTGCACTGGCGAGAGGACGCGCCGGGCCACGGGCGCGGGTGGGACGGCGTCCGGCTGCAGGTCCGCCTCATCTGAGCGCGGTGACGGGCCGCTGCCGGCGTGCCGGTGCGCCGGATCAGATCGCCGATCGCCGCGACCACCCCACCGGGGGTCGCGGAGCCAGACGGCACGGACGTTGAGGTGCCGCGGATTCCAGCGCCCGCTCGTCTAGGCTGTGCGCGAGCTGCGACACGGGGAGAGGAGCATCGGTTTGCTGCGCATCGAACGGCCTGACTACCGCCGGAGCAAGGGAGCCGAGCTGCTCGTGGGGCTGCGCTCGCGCGACCCGCTGGCGCTGGCCGAGGCCTACCACCGCACGAGCTCGGCAGCGCACGCGTGCGCTCGGCGACTGCTCGGCAACCCGCGGGACGCCGAGGCCCTGCTGCACGCCGTCTACACCCAGCTGTGGACGGAGCCCCCGGAGACGGCCCGCCTCGAGGGGTGGATCCGGTCGCGGTGCTTCCGTCTGGGGTCCGATCATCTCCGCGAACGCCAGGAGGCGCCCGCGTCGCCATCGTTGGCGTTGCTGCTGCCCGAGCTGCCGTCGCCCAAGGGCGTGACGCGTGACCCGGCCGAGGACGTGCTGGCCGCCCTCCCCGAGGACGAGCGGCGAGCGGTGCTCCTGGCCCACGACCAGGGTCTGCCCACCGCTGCGCAGGACGACCCCGATGCCGCGGGGGCCCTGGATCGCGCGCTCATGGCCCTCGCCGGGCCCGGCGAGGGTGCGGACGAGGGCTCGGCCCAGGCATGCGGGGACCTGGCCGGGATGGCCGACTGGACGCTCGGGCTGCTCGAAGCCGACCGTGCCGCCCGGGTGGCGAGCGAGGTGGTCGATCGCCGCGCCTGCGCCTCCCGCTCCCGGGCGCTGCGCCGGGGGCGCCGCCGTCTCGAAGGGCTTCCCGCCGCGCCGGATCTGGGCCAGCGTGTCCTCGCGGGCGTGCTCGGGGCCGGGGGCGACGCGCCGCCCACCCCCGGCCCCGGCACACCCCCGCCCGCCGAACCGCGCTCTGACCCCGGGGCGAGCTCCGCCCCACCCCCCACCGCGGAGCCCCCGCCCCGATCGCAGGAGCCGCTCTCGAGCCTCGGGGAAGCGCCGTCGGGGGCCATCCCGGTGGCGCCCCTGCCCTCGGCACTGGACGACGACCCGGCTCCGCCCCACCCGACGGACCAGGAGATGCCCGCCGACACCGCGCCCGCCGACCCTGACACCGCCGACACCGACACCGCGCCCGCCGACCCTGACACCGCCGACACCGACACCGCGCGCAAGGACACCGACCACCCCGAAACTGACGACGCGGCGGACACCGCCGACGACGCCAGCCACGACCACACCGAGGACCTGACCCCCTTCCTGGGGACCTTGCAGACCGGCACCAGGCCTGACGCCGCGGTCGAGGCCGACGCAGCCGAAGCCGACACCGCCAAGACCGACGCCGCCGATGCGCAGGCAGACCCCACCCAGGCCCTGCCTCAGGCCGAAGAGGGAGAGACCGAGTCGGAGGAGCCGCACGCACCCACGACGTGGGACGAGCCGGACGAGCCGGACGAGCCCGAGAGCCGGCGCTCGTTCGTGCGTCCGCTGCTGAACGCGCTCGCCATCCTCGTGGTGCTCGCCGCGGGTGCCGGTCTGGGGCTCCTGATCGGCTTCCTGCTCGTCGGGCGCTGATCGGGGGGTGTCACCCGCTGCGCGGGCGCGGGGCGCCACCGTGCGCGCCCGTGGCGGTGTGCCCGAGCCGCGCGGAGATCTCAGCCGCCAGCGCGCGCATCCGCGGACCGAGGGTGACCGGTTCGGGCAGCCGAGGGGAAGGGGCGACCACGCCCACGCTGGCGATCGCCCGCCCGGCCCGGTTGAGCACCGGGGCGGCAACCCCGGAGGCTCCGCGTTCCAGCTCGTCGGTCGACAGGGCGAAGCCTCGTGCCCGGCAGGCATCGAGCTCACCGGCGAGACGCGGTTGACGAGCGACCAGCGCCGCCCGCTCGCCAGGATCGAGGAAGGCCAGCAGGGCGCGGCCGTGCGCACCGACGTGCAGCGGATGGCGGAAACCGACGTGGTAGCCGACGCGCACGAAGAGACCGGGTGGCTCGAGGCGGTCGACGACCACGACATCGGCCCGGTCGCGCACGGCGAGGCACACCGCCTCGCGGCACTGCTCCATCAAGGCGCGCATCCCCGGCAGCGCGAGACGCCGCACCTCCAGGCCCCGACTCGCCCGGGCCCCCAGCTCCACCAGGGCGACACCGAGATGGAAGCGGCGCGTCTCCACGTCACGGACCACGAAGCCGGCCGCGGTCAGGGTCTCCAGCAGGCGGTAGAGCACCGCCCGGTCGAGGTCCGTGGACGTCGCCAGCTCGGCGATCGTGGCCCCGTCGCTCACCTCGCCGAGCGCATGCAGGACAGCCAGCCCTCGGGACAGCGTGCGAGAACCTGTCGGTGCTGCGGGTGACGACACGCCCAGGAACCCCCTCGTCCGCGCGCGCACGGCGCACCAAGGGCGAGTGTTCCGCTGCCCGGCAGACCCGTCAAGGGCCGGTCGGACCACCACCCCCCTGATAGGCTTCACTTCCAGCCGTCCGCGAGGAGAACTGCCGTGGCAGAGATTGAGACCCCCCTGGAAGCGATGGTCGAGGCCAGCGTTTTCAAGAAGCTGTACGACAACCGCATCCTCTACCTGCGGGGGCCGATCGAGGAGACCGTCGCCGACACGCTGGTGGCGCAGATGATGTCCCTGGACGCCGACGGCGACAAGGACGTCACGCTCTACATCAACTCGCCTGGCGGCCTGGTCAGCGGGATGTTCGCCGTCTACGACGTGATGCACCTCATGACCGCGAAGGTCAACACCGTCTGCGTCGGCCTGGCGGCCTCGGCTGCCGCCTTCCTGCTCGCCACGGCCACCGGGACCCGTGCGGCCACACCGAACGCGCGCATCATGTTCCACCAGCCGCTGGGCGGCGCGCGCGGGCAATCGGTCGACATCCAGATCCAGGCCAAGCAGATCGTCTATCTGCGGGAGCGTCTCTACGAGATCCTGTCGCAACGCACGGGCCAGGACCTGGAGAAGATCCGCGCCGACTCGGACCGGGACTTCTGGCTGAGCGCGGAAGAGGCCGTGGCGTACGGCGCGATCGACGAGGTCCGCTCCCGCGGGGGCGTCTAGCCCGTCAGGAGACCGTGCGGCTCGCCCGGTCGTTGCGGACCAGCGTGCGGCCACGCACGTGGCGGAATCGGTCCAGCACCACCAGCTCGCCGGCCAGCGGCAGACGCTGGCCG
>JBBDQS010000093.1:47076-70179 GCA_040905805.1 Egibacteraceae bacterium
CGAGCAGGTGCTGGGTCACCACGGCGACCCGGTCGAGCATGGCGATGAGCTCGCCTTCCTCGCCCTCCAGGCTCACCTCCATGGACTCCACGCCCTGCGCTGCGGCCGCCTCCGCCCGCGCCCGGAGGGGACCGGCGTAGCGGGCCAGCAGCCGCTCCATCTCCCCGCTGTCCCCATCCGGGCTCGTGGCCGGCACGTCGGCCTGCGCCCACAGGCCGGGCCAGGCCTTGGCGACCAGGTCGAGTGCGGCCTTGACCGCCGACGGTTCGGCGTGCCCGACGTTGATGGTGCGCCGCCCGTCCCGGCGAGCCGTCCAGGTCGTCAGCACGGTGGACCCCCCGGTGCGGTGCATCCAGGCATGGCCCGCATGGTCCTTGGCGGTCTGCATCAGGGGTGACAGCAGGCCCTGGGCCCAGTGCAGGTACTCATGGCCCGTCGGGGGTGCCGCGGTGAGCTCCACCGCGGCGATCGACAGGGCGAGATCTGCTCCGACGCGGTCACGGGGGTGCAGTCCCAAGACCGTGCGCACGAGTGGGACGACCTCGCTCTCGAGCTTGTGCACCAGCTCGACCACCACCTCCTCGTGCTGGCCGACCGGGACGAGCAGCATGAAGTCATCGGCACCGACATGGGCGACCGCCAGGCCCTCGACGCTGGCGCCCAGCCCACCAAGGGCATGGCCCAGCGCGCGGATGACCTCGTCGCCCGCCGTGAAGCCACCCACGTCGTTGATCCGCCGGAATGCGTCGACGTCCACGACGACCATCACGGTGGGTTCCCCGGCGTCGAGGCGGCGCGCCAGCTCCGCTTCGACCCACGCGCGTCCGAGCAGACCCGACAGCGGATGGACGTCCAGGTCCCCGGGGGGGCGGACGGTTGCCAGCGCCCGCACGACGTCACGCACCGTGGCGACGCCCACGACGTCTCCGCGTGGTCCGGTGACGACGACATCGTCCGCGATCTCCTGGGGATGGCGGGCACCGATCACGCCGGCGACCTCGATCACGTCCAGGGACGCCGTCACGGTGAGTGGCTGGCGGTCGGCCAGGTCCCACACCGTGCGCTCCCGCAGCTCCGCCCAGGCATTCGGTGTCGCCAACCGGCGCTCCATGGCCCGGCGGGTGAGCTGACCGACCAACCGGCGGCGGTCACCGGCCTCCTGCATGAGCACGAGCACGCCGAGGGACGGCTCGTCCTGGAATCGACGGTAGGCCTCGGCGACGGCGCAGGAGGGGTGCACGAAGGTCGCGGTCCGCACCAGGTCCCCGACCGCGACCTGGGCCGCGCCGAGGCGCATCCGCTGCGCCGCCATCGCGATCATGCGCCGGGCTGCGGCAGACGGGCTGACGAGCTCGCCGACCGCCGGTCGGGCGAGGAAGAACCCCTGTCCGGCTTCGACACCCAGACCGGCCAGGCTGATGAGCTCACCATCGGTCTCGATCCCCTCGGCGATCAGGCGTGAACCGATCTGGCGGGAGAACCGCACCATGGCCTCGACGAACGCATGGCGCGCCCCGTCGATGTCCACGGCGGTGACCAGCTCGCGATCGAGCTTGATGAACGAGGGCCGCAGGCGTGTGATCACCCGAAACGAGGCGTGTCCCGCGCCCGCGTCGTCGACCGCCAGGCCCACGCCGAGCCGGCGCATCTCCAGCGTGCGCTGCGCCAACGCCTCGAGGTCGCCGATGGCTTCCGATTCGGTGACCTCCACCACCAGGTCGTCGGGGCTCGAGCCGTGCCGTTCGACGAGGTCCACCAGGGCCCGGATGTCGAAGCGGGGATCCAGGAGGGTGCTGGGGCTGGCGTTGACGAACAGCTTGGTGCGCCGCGGCCGCGTCCGAGCCCCCTCGATGGCCGTGCGCAGCGCGGCCCACTCGCCAGCCATGCGCAGCCCGCCCGCCTCGAGCGCGGCGAAGTAGGACAGCGGCTCGGAGACGCTCGGGTGGCTGGGTCGGGCGAGCGCCTCGTAGGCGATCACCGAGCCGGATCCCAGCTGCACGATCGGCTGGTAGGCGATCTCGATGCCCCCGTCGAGCAGGCTGTTGGCGTCCACTGCCTCGCTTCCTCTGCTGCAGGCAGTCGTCGCTGACCAGCGGCGACTCCCCCCGACTCTACCCCGAGCGGGGGTGGAGCCCCGCTCGCCCAGGCGTGAGCCCAAGGGCAGCAGGCGCTCCAGGGTCTGGGGGGCGGTCCACAACCTCGCAGACCGTCCGGGTGCGGGCGGGACTCCGTGGCCCCACCTGCCCAGCGCCCCAGGAAGGCCAAACACCGCGAGAGCCCTTGCGTCCGGACGCCTGCAGGCCGCACGACGGCGGTTGCCGCCCCCAGGAGTCCGGCGGCGGCCCCGAGTCCGGCCTCGGCCGGTTGTGCACGACCCAGCAGCGAAGCCCTGCCGGACGCGCCCATGAGCAGTGCGCCGACGATCCACAGCGACAGGTTGGCGACGATCGCGGGGTTGCCGATCACCGCTTCGAGGTGGCGGGCATCGTGTCTGCGGCAAGGGCCGCCGGCAGGTCCGCGTCGGCGCCGGCCGAGAAGTACAGGGCAGCCCCGACACCATGACGACGGCTCCGGCGATGGCCCTACTGGCGGAGCACGTGTCGGAACGCGGCCTGCTCGAGTTCTCGATCCCCGCGATCGCCCGACTGGCCGGCGTCAGCCATCGCACGGTCTACAACTACTTCCCGAACCGGGAGGCGCTGCTGGACGAGTTCTCGGCATGGGCCATCGACGCGGTCACGGGTCTGCTCGCGGTGCTGGGCAGCAGCCGGACCTGGCACCGGCTGACGAGCGACCACGGGCTGGACGGGTCCCAGGCAGGGGTCGCCACCGGCTGGCTCATCGGGTTGGGCTCGCCGAGGCTGACGATCCCCGGGTCCACGGGCACAAGACCGCGACCCTGGCACGGCTGCACGCCGCCGGATGCCCCGTGCCGCACGGCGCGGCGCGGGCGGCGGCCCTGCTGGACACCTGGACGAAAGGACGGGCCGCCGGCGGAGGTACGCGCGTTGTGGACGCGAGCTCGCGCGAGCCGTCGCGGACCTCGCGCGGCCCGATCACGGTGAACGGAAGCCCGTGTCATACGTGCTAGCGTATTCGTATGACGATGTTGAGCTTCCGCATCGATGACGAAGTCGCTCAGGACGTGCAAGCGTGGGCGGATCGGCTCGGCCTGGAACGCTCCGAACTGCTGCGCGAGGCCGTCCGCCGATACCTGCACCGACTCGCCAGCGAAAGCGATGCGCGTGTCTGGGAGCGCCACCCCCTGGACCAAGGGGAGAGCTCACTCGCCGAGGTCGCTGAGTGGGGACCAGCGGAGGACTGGTCGGACTGGGCCGATGCAGCGGGGTGAAATCTGGTTCGCTGCCACGCCTGGCGGCGATCGTCCGGTACTCGTGCTGACCCGAGATCCGGTTGCCGACCGCGTCGGGGCCGTGGTGGTAGCCGCCCTGACACGGACCCGTCGCGGACTGATCTCCGAGTTGGACCTGTCTGCTCGCGAGGACGGTGTTCCCAGCGATTGCGTCGTCAACTTCGACAACCTGCATACGCTGCCCCGGGAGTCGGTTCGCCGGCGCGTCACGCAGCTGTCACCGGCTCGAATGGCCGAAGCATGCGCCGTGTTGTCTGCAGCAACCGGCTGCTGAGCGACGAGGCAGCAACGCGCTGCCGAAGCCTCACGGTGAGCTCGCGATCGCCCAATGCCCGGGCCGGGTCAGTTGCGGGGCGGTAGCGGAACACCACCGACTCCAGCGCGCCGACCACGGAGTGGACAGCGAGACTGATCATGCTCGCGACGACCATGACAAGCGCGATCGGTGCGGCCACACGCACGCCGAGCAGCACCGCCGGCAGCAGCGCTAGGTGGGACGAATGAGGCTCCGGTCATCGAGTGATGGCTCGGACATGTCCCCGGCGGACAGAGGGCTGAGCTCCACGCGGTTTCGGCCAGCCTCCTTCGCGACATACATGGCGGCGTCGGCGGCGTGGAGCAGCCGGGCGACATCACCCCCGTGCACCGCCGCCACACCGATGCTTGCGGTGACGGTGCCAGCGTCTCGGTCCACGGCACTCTCGATCGCAACTCGAAATCGCTCGGCTGCGTCGAGGGCGCCGACGCGATCCACATGCATCACGACCAGGAATTCCTCTCCGCCCCATCGGCCGGCCACGTCTTCGCCGCGCGCCGCGTTTGCGAGAGCAACGCCCACCTGACGTATCACCCGGTCGCCGACTTCGTGTCCGTAGATGTCGTTGACCGCCTTGAAACGGTCGATGTCGATGATCATCGCGGCGAGTGGCAGCCCATGACGGGTCGACAGCGCGGCGGCCCGGGCGAGGACGTCCTGCATCCCGCGCCGGTTGGGAAGACCGGTGAGCACATCGGTGCTGGCGACGTCGAGAGCGCGGAGTCGAGCACGGCCGAGACCTTCGAGGAGACCTGTGGCAAGCAGGCCAAAGAGGGCCAGCACCGCCCACAGAATCCATGGCCACCATCGACCCGCATGGAGGGGGGCCAGCAGCTCGGCGGTCGGGGCAGCGGCCACGATCTGCCATGGAGTGTCTGCCACCATCGCCGTCGCCAGCGTCATCGCTTCACCGTCGAAGTTCGCCTCGCGCAGACCATTCCCATTGATCGGCGTTGCGGCGAGATTCTCGGGGGCGCCAGCGCTGGCAACGAACGGCCGGCCGGAGTCGCGGTCAGGTACGCGAAGCCGCCGCGGACCGGGACGACTGAGTCGAGGTACACGCCGAGAGGCGTCGCGGTTGGTGAGAATGCGCCGCTGAACACCCGCCGGCCGACTGCGGTGTCGTACGGTACCGCGACGGCGGTGATCGCTACCTGGTTCGCCGCCGACGGGACCGACTGGGACACGCCGATGCTGCCCGCGACCGCGTCGCGAAGGTGCGCGTACTCGACCGTCATGTCGCGTCCAAGGAGCTCGGGCTTCGCGGGCCACACCTGCAGCAACCGTCCGTCTCGATCCAGCAGTACGGCTGCATCGAACCCGAAGGACTGGACCACCGCTTCGAACGATGCCTGATCCACCTGCGGACCGGCCAGCAACCGCGTTGCCTGATCCCGCTCGCGGCCCGCCAGGTCCTTGATGAAGCTGCTGACGAACGACGCGGTCAGACCGGCCCGGGCCTCGAAGCGGTCCTCGAGAGCTCGGCGCTCGTCACCTTCCGTCCGCTGGATGAGAAGTGCGAAGCAGGCGAGCAGCACCAGAACCGTCACCGCGACGACGGACACGCCAACCCAGTGCACCCGTGATCGAAGCGGTGTGGCCCTCATCGTTGCTGCGTCGGCGCTGGAGCGACCTGACGTTGTTCCTTCCAATCGCCGGGGGGTCTCACCTGGGAGATGGCATCGCGCGCCGAAAGCGGTCGCGCGAACAGGTAGCCCTGCGCCACGTCGCAGTCCAGCGCCGCCAAGACCTCCAGCTGTTCCTGCGTCTCCACACCCTCCGCCACCGTGCGTACTCCGAGCGCGTGCGCCCGAGAAATACCGGGTCGTTGAGCCAGAGCACGAACTGTGCGAGCACCAGGTACGCCACCGCGACCGCGGCAGAGATCGCAAGGCCGCCCCACGCGCCAGAACGGTACCGACTGGGCCGCACCCCCGGTGCCGGCGTACTCACGCTGTATCACCGCCAGCAGATGGCGGCGTCGGACCGACCGCGGGAATCCTCCCTGGCCGGCCCCTGGCGATGCCAACTGTCCGCACGACGGGAGATCCGACCTTGTTGTTCCGCACGGCCTGCTGACCGTGGTGAACAGCAGCGATGCTGGCGATGAGCGATCTGCGCGACACCATGGGTTCCTTCGACCTGGCAAGTGCCCACCCGAAGCGATTCGGCGCCCTCCCCTTCTCCATCGACGCATGCGCCGGAAAACTGTAGAGCGTCAGGCCGCTGACGCCTGGCCTCCCGATCCAGCGACTCCACCATCCACGCGGGAAGGTCTACATCGATGAGACCCACGAAGCCGAGCTGAAGCGCCGCGCCACCGAATCTGGCCTGACGGACGCCGAGATCGTTCGCCAGGCCGATCGCGCGCGGCACGAATGCGGCGACGACCACTGCTGCACCACTGATAGGCCGTGAGTGAGGCGCCCGGTGCAATACTTGGGGACCATGGAGGCCGAGCCTGCCCGGCCGTGCTGTGCGCACGTTGAGGAGAACGCCAGGCTACGCCGCGAGCTGGCCAGGACCCGCGGCGAGCTCGAGGGGCTGCGCCGCGCCCTGGCCGAAGCCACCGCCGGTGGGGCCGACGACAACGGCGTGGTTCCTGCGCCCCTGGAACCTCGCGCCCCCGACGCGGCGGGGGGAGGGCACCCCGCCGGTGAACGCGTCACCGGTGTCCACCAGCACTCGTCGCGGCATGCGAAGCTGGCGCTGTACCGCACGCTGTTCGCCGGCCGCGGCGACGTCTACGCCCGTCGCTTCGAGAACCGGGCCAAGGCCACCAGCGGCTGGTGGCCGGTCCACAAGGGCGGCCCGAGCGTCCCGCGCGAACAGCGGCAGTACCTGCCGCTGACCGACGAGGTGATCGCCGCCCACCTTGAGGGGCACGACACGATCGGCCTGTACCCGCTGCTGCCCGGCGACACGTGCCGCCTGCTCGCCTGCGACTTCGACAAGGCGACGTGGCGCCTGGACGTCCAGGCCTACTGCGAGGCCGCCGAGGCGGCCGGCCTACCCACCGCCGTGGAGCTGTCGCGTTCCGGCGACGGCGCGCACGTGTGGATGTTCTTCACCGCCCCGGTCGCGGCCGCCGACGCCAGGGCGATGGGTGCGGCCCTGCTGCGCGAGGCGATCGCGCTGCGCGGCGAGCTCGACCTGGACAGCTACGACCGCTTCTTCCCCTCCCAGGACCACCTGCCCGAGCGGGGGTTCGGCAACCTGATCGCCTTGCCGCTGCAGGGCCAGTGCCGCCGGCAGCGCCACACCACCGTGTTCGTCGACCCACCCACGTTCGAGCCCTGGCCCGACCAGTTCGCGTTCCTGGATCGCGTGCAACGCCTGTCACCCGTGGACGTGCGGCGCATCATCGAGGACCTCCGGCCGGTCGTCGTGGGACCCCAGGCCCGCCTGCACCGCTCGACGCTTCGTGCCGACCCCGACCCACCGGCAACCATCCGGGCGCAGCTCGCGGGGATGCTGGCGATCCGCCGGGCGGGCATCCCGCCTGGCCTGTACGCCTCGCTCAAGCATCTGGCGGTGCTGCACAACCCCGCGTTCCACAAGAACGAGCGGCTGCGGATGTCCAACCACGCCACCCCGCGGTTCATCCGCTGTTACGCCGAGGATCTCGAGCACCTGTACCTGCCGCGGGGAGTCACCGAAGCCGCGGCCGCGCTCGTGGCGGAGGCCGGCAGCCGACTGGAGATCCACGACGTGCGCAGTGAGCCGCCTCCGCTGGAGGTCACGTTCACCGGGGCACTGCGGGAGCTGCAGGCCGAGGCCGTGGAGGAGCTCGCCCGCCACGAGCTCGGGGTGCTCGAGGCGCCGCCCGGCGCAGGCAAGACGGTCATGGGCTGTGCGTTGATCGCCCGTCATGCCACGCCCACGTTGGTGCTCGTGGACCGCAGGGAGCTACTCGACCAGTGGCGAGCTCAGCTGCGCACCCACCTGGAGATCGACGCGGGGCAGATCGGCGCCGGCAAACGCACCCAGACCCGGGCGGTGGACATCGCCACGTTCCAGACCGTCGTGCGCAAACAGCACCCCGACGAGCTCGACGGCTACGGCCTGGTCATCATCGACGAGTGCCACCGTGTGGCCGCCCCCACCATCGAGCGCACGGTGCGGGAGGTGCGGGCGCGGCGGTGGCTCGGGCTGACCGCCACCCCGCAGCGACCCGACGGCCTCAAGGAGGTCATGGTCATGCAGTGCGGGCCGATCAGGCACCGCATCGACCAGGTCGACGACGACCTCGTCCGGCTGCTGCACGTCCACGACACGCAGCTGGCGGTGGACATGCCGACCGACGGGCTCACCCGCGGTGAGGTGCTCGCGCTGCTCTACGAGTCGATCGTGGACAACCAGGCCCGCACCGGCCAGGTCTGCGACGACGTCGCACGCGCGCTGCGCGACGGGCGCAACTGTCTGGTGCTCAGCGGCCGCACCGCGCACGTCGAGACGCTCGCCGCCGGGCTGCGCGACCGCGGCTTTGACCCGCTGGTCCTCCACGGCCGTCTCAAGGTCACCCAGCGGCGAGCCGTGCACGCACGTCTGGCCGAGCAACGCCAGGTGCTGCTGGTCGCGACCGACCGCTACATCGGCGAGGGCTTCGACTGCCCGCGGCTGGACACGCTGTTCCTGGCCTTCCCCGTGTCGGCCTCCCAGCGCATCGAACAGTACGCGGGCCGTGTCGTCCGCGCCCACCCCGGCAAGGACACCGCCGAGGTCCACGACTACCGCGACGCCGACGTCCCGATGCTCAAGGCGATGCACAACCGGCGCAAGGCCGGCTACCGCAAACTGCGGTTCGCCACCGACCCGACAGCGGCCAGCGCCCCCCGGCTCCCGCTGCCCGCGGCGAGCCACCCGCCGGTCACCCACCCCAAAGCGCCGGCCGAGCGCGCCGCCCCAGCAGCGACCACGGCGGCGGTCCGTGCGTGGGCGCGTACGGCCGGCTTCGCCGTCGGCGAGCGCGGCCGGCTGCCGGGCGAGGTCTGGCAGGCGTACCGCGCCGACCACACCTGACGAGGAGTCACCGAAGTGCCACAACCCCGACGGCATCGGATGCGCCGGCCGGCCCGGCTCGACTCCGCCCGCTCGTGGCTGGAGTCGGGCGCCGAGGTGACCGTGCGCGCCTACGCCCACCGCTACGGCGTCGACCGCTACACCGCCTACGACGAGCTGGGGATCCTCGGGGTCGCGCTGTCGGCGAAGGACCAGCGATGGTCGGTCCGTCCGCCGCCGGTCCCTAAGCGCTCCCGCTGCGAGGAGCCCGAGCCCGAGGGCACCGAGGACGGGCTCCCCGACGACTGGATGGAGTGGGGCGGCGAGCTCATGTTCGTCCGCAGGCTGTCCGCTCTCGCCGCCGAGCAGCGCGTCGGCATCGGCTGGCAGGACCGCGACGTGCCGTTCTGACCGGCGCACAGCTCCCCTGCACGGCCCAGTCAGTCGATCCAAGGTCCCGGCCGCGTCGAGGTAGGCCGAGAGGCTAGCGCACCGTGGTGATGATGTGCTCGTCGGCCACGCAGGCAAGGAAGGGCGGGTGGTGTTCACGGAGAACGTCCCCGACTTTGTCCCGCTGGCGATCGGCGTGCCGTCCGCTGGTGGCACGTTCCCTGGGCTGCTCCTGACCTCCAACGCCGCGTGGCCGCGCGGGAACCCCAGGACGCCGGGGCGTGTCGTCCGCGCTCTGGATGCGTTCCTGTCCGCGCACACGTCCGACACCGCACTCCAGGGGCGCATCGAGTGGCTCTCCCAGGGGTGACGCGCGTAGGGGCCTCGTGCTGCCCGGCATCCATGCTGCTCGCTCCTCTCGGCGGTCAGGTCTCGGTGAAGCCCGGATGCGCCACATCGATGCCGTGAGACCTTGCTACTGCGACGAGACGCTCGTCGTAGGCGACCAGGACGTCGAGCTCGTCACCGAGGTCCAATGCGGCGGCCAGATGGATCGCATCCAGTGACCGCATCGTGGCTGGCTCGAGCCGACCGGCCGCGCTGAACAGCGCGGTCGGGACTTCCAGGATGGTCAGGCCGTCAAGAACTTCGCGGGCGCGAACGAGCAGATCTGTGTCGATGCGGCGCACCGCCCGCAACAGCTCGGTGCGGGTCAGGTCGCAGGTGACCGACGGCGCGTCGCCGCGCTCCGCGATCCAGGCGCGCAGCCCGGTGGTCTCGTGTTCGACCATGACGAGCTTGGCCAACGCTGAGGTATCGAAGTAGTCGGCCACTGGTCGGTTAGCGCTCGTCGTCGCGCATCGCTGCCAGTGTCTGCGACAACAACGGGCGGCCCTCACGGTCCGGCGGCGCCGGCAGGTCCACCAGTCGCTCTTTGGCCGGACGGGCACGCCCTGCGGCGATGAGCGCGTCGAGTCGGCCGACCGGGATAGGCGCCAGCAATGCCACGGGCCGACCTCTGTCGGTGATCGTGACGATCTCACCGGCCGCGGCCCGAGCCACCACCTGGGAGGCGTTCTGCTTCAGCGCGCGGATACCTTCTTCAGCCATGTTCTACAATGTAGCACGATCCATGCTGCGAGACGAGCCGGGCGATGGCGCTCATGGGGGCTTGCATCCGCTCCCCCCCGTCGGCCGAGCGTCAAGACCTTGCAGTCGATGTCTGGAAGATGATCCAGGTGCTGCTGTCCCAAACGGCCGACACCGACGCTGCGAGCAGCGACCCCGACCGCGGTGCGGGTCATGCAGGCCGAGGGGATCGCCCTGCCGATGCTCGCCGAGGCCGCGCCGCATCTGGGCCACATCTGGGCCCCACGTGGGCTCTTGCCAAAGTTTGCCAAGTCATCGTAGGCTGAGCACATGCCGACCATGAACATCTCCCTGCCCGAGGCCCTTCGTGCGTTCGTGGAGGACCAGATCGCCCAGCGTCGCTACGGCACGACCAGCGAGTACATCCGCGATCTGATCCGCCGCGACCAAGACCGCCAGAACCTGCGCGACCTGCTGCTCGCCGGCGCCGCCTCCGAACCGGGACCGGTTGCCGGACCCGAGTACTTCGACGACCTCCGCGCCGAGGTGGACACCACGCCTGGTGGGTGACCCGCACCCCGTCATCCCCCGCAGGCTCGCCACCCAGGACCTGCGCGACGCGGCAGCCCACTACGCCAGCGAGGCCGACCCCGCAACGGCACGACGGTTCATCGACGCGGCCGAACAGGCCTTCACCCTCATCGCCCGACACCCGGCGATCGGCTCCCCCCGCTACGCCGTCGAGCTCGACCTACCGGGATTGCGAGCGCGCCCCGTCGAGCAGTTCCCCTACCTGCTCTTCTACCTCGAGCACGAGGACCACATCGACGTCCTGCGCATCCTCCACGCCCGCCGCGACATCCCGGCCAGCCTGCAGGATCCACCAGAGGACACCTGAACACCTCCGGCTCAGGGACCGGCCACCTCAGCCCTGTCCTGATGCCCCGCCGAGCGCCGCGTCGAGCACCGCCCGACCCCTGCTCCCCGCGTTCGGCGACCGAGACCTGCGGGATCATCCGGTCGTGGGGGGCGCTGCACAGCAGGTGCACGTGGGCCCTCTCGCCGTCCACGGTCACGACCACGGGTGGGGCGTCGGAGGCGTCGTCGACGGCCACGAGCGGGACCACGAGCCGCCACCCGGACGGCTCCACCATGGCTGCCTGGACTTCGACCCACCGTTGCCCGTCGGGGCGTCGCCAGACATCGCCGGCGCGCCTGGCTCGGGTCCTGGGCCACGCTGGGGCCACATGCCGGCTGACCGATCAGACCGGTGCTGCACCACAACGAGCAGCTCGCTCGCGTCAGGCGGCGCTCGACCCGTGCTCGAGCCGCTCGGCGATCCAGACCTTGATGATCGACTGGCGGGTGACGCCCAACCGCCTGGCCTCCTGATCAAGCGACTCCACCATCCACGCGGGAAAGTCCACGTTGACTCGGCGTTGCTCGGTCCCGGGCCGACGCGCCTGATCCGGGTCGAGAGCGCTCGTGACGTCCTCGCCGCGGTCGAACCGCTGGTCGAACTCCCTAGCCTTCATAGATGGCCACCTCCTCGTCACGTGCGCGGCGGACCGAGATGATCCTCGTACGCTCCTGCCGGCGGGTCACCACGGCGGACCAGTGCCGACCGTCGATGCGCCCGACCACGAGCCATCGGGGCTCGTCACTCGTGCGTGCAGGGATCTCCACACGCATCGGGTCCTGCCACAGTCGTTGCGCCTGGACGACGTCGATGCCGTGCTTCGCTGCGTTCGCAGCGCTCTTGTCGGCGTCGAACTCGAACTCCACCCGATTGTCTCCATTTCGGTATAGAAACTATACCGTCGATCACGCAGCGTCCACGTGATCCATCCCGAACTGCGAGCGGCCTCATGCGGCTCTCAGGGACCGGCCGACTCCACCCTGTTCCGACCCCCTCCGAGCGCCGCGTCGAGCACCGCCCGACCCCGCTCGGCGTCGGAGTGGTAGGCCTCGCAGCTGGCGCATCGCTACCGGGCCGAGGGTGGCGAGTCGCGGCCGTCACGTCGGGGGTCTCAGCCGTTGTGATCGCCGTGGCATCGCTCACCGACTTGCAGGCCGCCTCGGCGTTACACCCTGCCTGGGCAGCCGCTGCGCTCCTGTGGGGATCGCTCGTTCTCGGGCTTACCCGGCGTGCCGGGCGTCTGGAGCGCGAACTGGAACATGCGTGAGCCGGCGGACAGCGGCCAAGTACCGGTACCGGCGGCTACCGGAAGGTTTCCGAGCAGCCTGCGACCCTGACCTCTGGGGGGATATCATACGGTTCGTGTGGGCTCCAGCACCGGGCCGTAGCGTGCGTCATCAACCGCAGGCCTTTCGTTCCTTTCGTTTGTGCGGGTAGACTGGCATCGTGACCGTCGCAGAGGAGATTGACGCTGGCTTCCTCACCGCTGCCCGCGAAGCCGTGGCCCGCGGGGAGGCGCTGCGCCTTGCGCTGCCGAACGGTGCCGTCGAGACGTTGCATGGTGACGCCGCACAGGCTGTCCTGGCGTTCCTCGCAGGCGTCGAACCCGACACGGAAGCGGACCTCCCCGAGGTGCTGACCACAGGTCAGGCTGCAGACGTGCTGGGGGTCTCGCGCCCGACGGTCGTGAAGCTTGTGGATGACGGCGTCATTCCGGCCCAGCGGGTGGGCTCGCACCGGCGCCTCCGACGGGAGGAGGTCTTCGCCTACCGAACCCGAACTGCTCGCGCTCGGGGAGCTGCCCTGGACGAGGTCACGCACCTCTCCGAGGAGCTCGGACTGTACGAGTAGCGAGTTCGATACGCATCAGGCTCATGCGCGTCCTTCTGGACGCGAACGTGTTGGTGGATGCCCAACTCCGCGACCTCCCGCTGCGGGCCGCCGAGGGCGGTCTTGTCGATGTGCGTTGGAGCGACCGGATCCTGGAGGAAACGCATAGAACCCTCACCAAACAGCTCGGGTTGCCGCTGGAGAACGTTGTCAGGCTCCTCGACGCACCGGACCGCTGTGGTAGTTCAGCCTTGCTGCCCATGGCCGTAACGGGGCCGCCGCGCGGTCGGTAGCCACTGCGGTGAACCCCTCGGCGCTGGCGGGCAGCTCCTCAGCGCACGGAAAGCCCGGTGGTCAGATGCCACGCCCTCGGTGACCGGCAACGGTTCGGGGCTCTCCGGTACGCCGCCGGCTGAGGCCTCCGGCTCCAGCCCGCCGAGGGTGGACTGCATTCAAGGCCCAGCGGACCTGCGAGAGCGGCGGCTCCCCGATGGTTGCGGTTGTTGCTGAATCACCGGGGCTAACCGCGGATACCTCAACGTTGAGGCGGCCCCGCGGCTCTCGCGATATGCCCTCGGGGGGCCGGTCCACGGCACCGGTCAGCGCGGGGTGCATGCCCATCATCCCGGTGGCATCCGCGCCGTGGCACATCGCGCAGTTCGCCTGGAAGATCTCTTGGCCGCGGGCGACACCCATCGGGCGCCCGGTCGCCGCCCTGGGCCACCGCGGCAGCCGGGAGGACGAGCAAGACCAGCAGGACGACGAGCCAGCGCATGGGGATACCTCCGGTCGGTTCAGACCGGTGCGGTGGCGAACCTACCAACTCCCTCGCATAGGCCTCGGCGGCCTGGACCAAGCGGCACACCGAGGTTGACCTTCCATCGGCTGGAAGGTCTACCGTGGCGCGAACCGCGCTCACCGTTCGCCGACGAGACCACGAAGGAGACGAGCATGACCGCCCAGGATCAGCAGACGCGCGACGGCGCGGCACCGTCGGGCGGGGAGGCGACCTACCGGATGAAGATTGGTGGGATGTCGTGCTCGTTCTGCACGAACACGATCCGCAAGGCGTACTCGCGGATGGACGGGGTGCATGAGGTCGGGGTGTCGCTGGCCCACGAGGAAGGGCTGATCCGCTACGACCCCGCCAAGCTCGGCGAGGACGAGCTGCGGCGCACCCTGGAGGACGTCGGCTACACCTACCGTGACCCCGACAAGGTCCGTTCCTTCGAAGAGGAAGAGGCGGAGCTACGCACCTCGCGCAACCGCCTGCTGGTCGCCGGGGGCTTCACCGCGATCACCGCGGTGCTCATGTTCCTCGGGATGGAGCCGTTCTGGACGGTGCTCGAGCACCCCTTCCTCCTGTGGGTCATGTTCGCGCTGGCGCTGGAGACGATGTTCGTCACCGCCTGGTTCGTGAAGAAGATGGCGTGGGCGTCGCTGCGCCGCGGGATCCTCAACCAGCACGTGCTGCTGGAGTTCGGCGCCTTCGCCGGCCTGGCCGGCGGGCTGCTCGGGCTGTTCGTCAGCCCGGCGTTCCCCGCGGGGCACTTCTTCGCGGTCGCGGTGTTCGTCACCGCCTACCACCTGCTGTCCGACTACGTCTCCCAGGTTGTGCGCACCCGCTCGTCGCAGGCGGTGCGCCAGCTCATGGATCTCCAACCCGACACCGCCCGGGTGGTCCGCGACGGGCGGGGAGAGGGGCGCGGCAGCGCCCCGGAGGGCGGGGAGCTGGTAGAGGTCGAGGTCGCCGTCGACGAGATCGTGGCCGGCGACCGGGTGCGGATCCGCCCCGGCGAGTCGGTGCCCATGGACGGCGAGGTGGTCGAGGGCGCCTCGGCGGTCGACGAGTCGCTGGTCACCGGTGAGCCGATCCCTGCGGAGAAGACCATCGGTGACGAGGTCATCGGCGGGTCGGTGAACCAGACGGGCACGCTGCTCGTGGAGGTCACACGGGTGAGGGAGGAGTCGTTCCTGTCCCAGGTGGCGCGCTCGATCGAGGAGGCGCGCGCGCTCAAGCCTGGCGTGCTGCAGCTGGTCGACACCGTCCTGAAGTGGTTCGTGCCCGGCGTGCTGACGGTCGCCGCGGGCGCCTTCGTGGCGTGGACGCTCGGACCGTTGCTGTTCGGCCAACCGCCCAACGTCTTCCGGGCGACGTTCGCCGCGTTGGCCGTGCTCGTCCTCGGCTATCCGTGCGCGCTGGGCATGGCGACCCCGCTGGCGATGATCCGCGGCGGCGGGCAGGCCGCCCGCCAGGGCATCCTCATGCGCTCCGGTGAGGCGTTCCAGATCATGGGCGAGATCCGCTCGATCGTGCTGGACAAGACCGGGACGCTGACCCACGGCAAACCGGCGGTCCGCGACGTGGTCGCCGTCGGCTCCCGCGACGACGACGAGGTGCTGCAGGCGGCCGCCTCGGCCGAGTCCGCAAGCGAGCACCCGCTGGCCCGGGCCATCGAAGACGCCGCCGAGGCACGCGGCCTGCACGTGGCCAAGGCCGACGACTTCGACTCCCACACCGGCAAGGGCGTGGGGGCCACCGTGGAGGGCCGCCGTGTCCTCGTGGGCAAACCAGCCTTCCTGTCCGACCACGACGTGGACCTGGCCGACGCCGCCGCGGCGCGCGAGCGCCTCGAGGAGCGCGGGATCACCGTCGTCGGTGTCGCCCGCGACGGGCTGCTGCTCGGCTGGGTCGGCATCGGCGATGAGGTCAAGCCCGACGCGGCCGAAACGATCCGGCGCATGAAGGCCGCGGGGATCACCCCGGTGATGATCACCGGCGACAACCGCCGCACCGCCCAGGCCGTGGCCGCACAGGTCGGCATCGACCGGGTGCTCGCCGAGGTGCTGCCCGAGGACAAGGCCGCCGAGATCCGCCGCCTTCAGCAGGAGGGCCAGCGGGTGGCCATGGTCGGTGACGGCATCAACGACGCCCCCGCGCTCACACAGGCCGACGTGGGCATCGCCATCGGCGCGGGCACCGACATCGCCATCGAGGCCGCCGACATCGTCATCATGAGCGAGCGGCTGACCGCAGTGGTCGACGCTCGCGACATCGGTGTGCGCTCGTACGCCAAGACCAAGCAGAACCTCGCCGCGGCGTTCGCGTTCAACGGTATCGGCGTGCCGGCCGCCGCCACCGGGTTCGTGCACCCGATCTGGGCGATGGTGGCCATGGTCGCCTCCGTCAGCGTCGTGCTCGCCAACTCGTTCGCCGGCCGGCTGTTGCGACGTGCTCGCGACGAACGCCACCCGGATCCGGGTGCTCTGATCGAGGAGCAGCACCGTGGCGAGCACGCCCACGGGCAACCACCCCTCGCCCACCGGAGGGAGGGCGACGTCACCGCGCTGGCGCTGCGCGTGCCGATGCACTGTGGCAGTTGCTCGGCACGCATCCACGATCGCCTCGGCGCGCTCGACGGGGTTCGCCGCGTCGACGCCGATCACGAGACCGGCACCGTCACCGTCGAGCACACCCCCGACATCTTCGAGGGGCAGATCCGCGCGACGCTGCACGACATGGGCTTCGACGTCGAGGGCGACGCCGAGGAAACCGAGGAGAAGGAAGGCTCCCGATGAGTGACACACCGACCCCTGACACACCGGCGGATGACGCGCGCCGCGCCGGGCCACGCTCGACAGCCGTCGACGCACGCCCGGTGGGCTTTTGGGCCGCGATCGGGGTGACGATCGCTGTGGTGGTCCTCGGCTTCGGCGCCTGGTGGGTCTGGGGCGTGGACCGCGCCATGCCGATGGCCGGCGACATGGGCGGCGACATGGGCAACATGCCCCACACCGATGTGCGCCTGCCGCCGGTCGAGGGCCTCTACGAGGGCGAGGAGATCTTCTTCGTCCACCCCGAGGCCTCCGACGCGGAGGTCGCGGGGGTGCTGACCGAGATGATGGGCGGCTCCCCGGTCCTGGTCGTTCCCGAGCTCGCGGCCGTGCCCGACGAGGCTCGTGACGACGTGTTCGTGTTCACCAACGGGATCGAGGGAATGGGACCGTTCGGCTTCCAGGCCGACGTCTTCCCGTCCACTCCAGAGGATGCCGGCTATTCCCCGTTGCGCACGGTCGTGCTCGTCACCTGGCGCGACGAGGACCAGGCGCGCGAGCTGCGCTCCGCCGACGAGGTGACCGCCGCGGCCGACGCCGGCGAGATCGACCTGGAGGAGACAGACGCGGTGGTCAACATGCCGTTGCTGACCTGGCCCGAAGGGCAGCGCTGATGGTCGGGTTCATCGGCCGCGACGACGTCCGGCGGCTTGTCGACGACCAGGACGCGGTCGTGGCCGAGGGGCTGCCGCGCGCCGAGTATGACTGGGCGCACCTGGCGGGCGCCATCCACCTGCCGCTGAAAGAGGGTGGGATGTCAAGGACGTCAAGGCCACGCTCGACCGCGCCCGGCCGGTCGTCGTCTACTGCAACGACAACCCCCCCACGAGGGCTTCGCTGTGCTGGCCGGGTCGGCGCTGACCACCCAGGTGCCCACCTGCAGCGTCCGCGACCGTCTCGGCGACGTCCGCGGCGCACTGGACGCCAGCCCCTTGGGGATCCTCGTGGCGCTAGACGCCGACGCGGTGCTCGTCACGAGCTCCGACGGGCGCCTGCTCGGACTGCTTGAGCGTGCGCGAGGTGAGCAAGCGACGAAGGAGTCGACCTGATGCGCATCGGTGAGCTCGCCGCCCGCGTGGGCGTCAACCCGAAGACCGTCCGCTACTACGAGTCCATCGGGCTGTTGCCGGCTCCTGCCCGCACCGACGCCGGCTACCGGGTCTACGGCGAGGACGACATCGACCGGCTGGCGTTCATCCGCCGCGCGCAGCGCCTGGAGCTGGCCCTCGGCGAGGTACGCGAGATCCTCGCCCTGCGGGAGCGCGGCGAACGGCCCTGCGGCTACGTCCTCGACATCGCACAGACCCGCCTGGAGGAGCTGGACCGGCGGATCGCCGACATGCAAGACACCCGCCGCGAGCTCCACGCGCTGCTGCAGACCGCCGGCGACCCGCCCGACGACGATGGCTGCTACTGCCAGCTCATCGAACACCAACCAGACGCGTCCCGCCGCTGACGCGGCCGACGCCGGTGGCCGCCACGCACGACAACGCCCGGGGCCGTGTCAGGGAAACCGCGGAGGTCGGCGAAGTCCACGCAGCTCCAAGCCGGGGTGTGGGTGTGAGCCAGGTGTGAGCCAGGAGGCGGGCTCGTGAGCGTTTCCGCTGGTCAGAGGCCCGTACGGCCAGAAACGGCTACTTGTAGCGGTAGGTGATGCGGCCCCGGGTGAGGTCGTAGGGCGAGAGCTCCAGGGTCACCCGGTCGCCCGGCAGGATCCTGATGTAGTGCTTGCGCATCTTGCCGGAGATGTGGCCGAGGACGCTGTGGCCGTTGTCGAGCTTCACCCGGAACATGGTGTTGGGCAGCGCCTCCTCGACGATGCCCTCGAGCTCCAGTGCAGCTTCCTTGGTCGAGCCGGCGCGCGCCTCGCGCTTGGCTCGGGTCTCGGCATCGGCCTGCCGACGGGACGGTGGCCTTCTCGTGCGTCGACGGGCCATGGTGAGTGCGCTTCCTTTGGGATTGACGGCGGGGTAAGCAGGTGCACGCAGGGCTGGCCATACAGGGCGCCCCTCGCGTGTCTTCACCCTAGAGGATACCGAGCAGGTGCGGCCGCATCAGCGGGCCCCGCGCCGGCGCCGCTTGCCCCCTCGGTCCGGCCCCCTGTACGGTGACGCCGCCGCAGTGCACGGGAAACCGGTGAGATTCCGGTGTGGTCCTCGCCACTGTGACCGGTGAGCGCGACGTCAATCCGCCACTGGGCCCCTCGGGGCCCGGGAAGGCGACGTCGGGCGATGACCCGGGAGCCAGGAGACCGGCTGCGGCGTGCAGTTGCGTATTCCTCGAGGCAAGGAAAGAAGGCTCATCGTGCTCACTCCCCCGTCCCTCCGCGTGCTCGCGCTCCTCCTCGTCGCTGCCCTTGGCGTGGTTGCCTGCGCCGACCGGCCGGTGGCCGACAGCCCCGACGCACCCTCCGATGAAGCCGCCGCCAGGGGCGCGCCGACGAGCAACGTCACCAGCGGCTGCGTGGACGACCCCCAGGCGGAGGCCGACTACTTCCCGGACAAGGTCGAGTTCGACGAGGCCACGGGCGTGGACGTCGCCTACTCGGCGAGCTACAAGACCATCGAGGTGACGCCTCCCGGTGACGGCGACCCGATCCGCTACGTCCTGCACCAGTGCGGCGCCCCGGAGCCAGTCCTGGACGATGCCCTGGCCGACGCCCAGGTCATCCAGGTGCCGGTCGACGACATCGTCAGCCTGACCACCACCAACCTGCCCCACCTCGACGAGCTCGATGCGGTCGACCGGCTGGTCGGTGTCGGCACCGCGGGCTTCGTCACCACCGAGTCGGTCCGGGAGCGCATCGCGGCGGGCGAAGTCGACGAGTTCGCCGACGCCGAGGGACAGCCCGACCTGGAACGCCTGGTGGCCGCCGCCCCCGGGCTGCTCGTGGTCGACGGCTTCGGCGACACGGTGGCCGACGACGTCGCCCGCTACACCGACGCCGGCATCGCGACGGTCATCAACGCCGACTTCAACGAGCAGACGCTGCTCGGGCGCGCCGAGTGGCTGAAGTTCACGGCGCTGTTCTTGAACGCCGAGGCGGAGGCGACCGCCGTCTACGACGACATCGCCGAGCGCTACGCCGACGTCACCGACCGCGTCCAGACCGCCGACGAGCAGCCCACCGTGTTCGTCAACACCCCCTTCGAGGGCACCTGGTTCACCCCCGGTGGGGCCAGCTTCCTCGCCGACGCCATCGCCGACGCGGGTGGCGAGTACGTCTTCGCCGACGACGACCAGACGGGCGGGCTGCAGGTCGACTTCGAGACGATGCTCGACGCGGCGGCGGATGCCGACGTGTGGATCCAGGCCGGCTCGGTCACGGGGTCCCTCGACGATCTGCTCGCCCAGGACGAGCGCTTCGCCCAGTTCCAGGCGTTCGACGATGGCGCCGTGTGGGCGTATGACCTGCAGGTGACCGAGGGCGGTGGCAACGCCGTGTTCGAGACCGCGTACACGCGCGCCGACCTGTTCCTGGCCGACCTCGCCAAGATCTTCCATCCCGAGGCCTTCGAGGACCACGACTTCGCCTTCTTCGGCCCCGTCCCCGCCGGCGGCTGAGCACGTGGCCCGCACGGCCGCGCGGCTGGACGCGCCGGCAGGGCCGCCCCCGCCGGCGCCCGCCCCGCCGCGCGGCGTCCTCGGACTGACCCGCCCGCTGGTGGTCCTGGTGCTGCTCGCCGTCCTGGTCGGGCTGTTCCTGCTGACGATCGCCGCGGGGTCGGTGACGATCCCCCTCGACGACGTCGTGCGGGTGCTGCTGGGCGGAGAAGCGCCGCAGCCGGCGTGGGCGACGATCATCGTCGACATCCGGCTGCCGCGCGCCATCACCGCCCTGGTGGCCGGGGCGGCCCTGGGCGTGGGCGGCCTGCTCATGCAGACGCTGTTCCGCAACCCGCTGGCCGACCCGTTCATCCTGGGCATCAGCGCCGGGGCGAGCCTCGGCGTCGCGCTGGTGGTGCTGGTGGTCGGCACCGCCGGCACCACGCTGGTGGGCGGGCTGGGGGTGCTCGGCAACCTCGGGGTGGCCGGTGCGGCGGCGACGGGAGCGGCCGTGGTCACCGTGGCGGTGCTCCTGGTGTCCCGGCGGATGACCAGCCCGGCCACCGTGCTGATCGTGGGCCTGATGTTCGGCTACGCGACGGCTGCGGTCGTCAGCGTGCTGATCCACAGCGGCTTCGGCCGCTTCGAGCGGGTGCGCGCCTACATCGCTTGGGGCTTCGGCAGCTTCGGGGGCACCACCTGGAGCCAGCTGCAGATCCTCGTGCCCTGCGTGCTCGTCGGCCTGGTGGCCACGGTGCTGCTCACCAAGCAGCTGAACGCGCTGCTGCTCGGCGACCGCTACGCGGCCAGCATGGGCCTGCACGTGGGCCGCACGCGGGTGGTGGTCGTGCTCGCCGCCTCGGTGCTCGCCGGTGTCGTGACCGCGTTCTGCGGCCCGATCGCCTTCGTGGGGGTGGCCGTGCCCCACATGGCGCGTGGGCTGCTGCGCAGCTCCGACCACCGTCTGCTCGTCCCCGCCGTGGTGGTCGTGGGCGGGATCGTCGCGTTGGCCGCGGGACTGGTGGCGCAGCTGCCGGGGCTCGACGCCACGTTGCCCCTGAACGCCGTCACGTCGCTCATCGGCGCCCCCGTCGTCGTGGCGCTGCTGCTGCGCCTGCGCCATGCCTCTCAGGCGATCGTCACGTGAGCGGCGTGATCGAGACCGCCGCGCTGAGCGTGGGCTACCGGGGCCGGCGCGGCGCACCCACCGTGGTGCTGGCCGAGCTCGACCTGTCCCTGCAGGCCGGAACGCTGACCTGCCTGCTCGGTCCCAACGGCAGCGGCAAGTCCACGCTGCTGCGCACCCTGGCGGGCATGCAGGCGCCGCTGGCCGGCAGCGCGACCCTGCTCGGCACGGACATCCGCCGGATGCCCGCCACGCAGCGCGCGCAGCGACTGGCCGTGGTGCTCACCGACCGGGTCGACGCCGGCATCCTGCGCGTGACCGATCTGGTCGCGCTCGGGCGCTATCCCCACACCGGCTGGTCGGGGCGCCTGACGCCCGCCGACCACGCCTGCGTGGCCTGGGCCCTTGCCGTCACCGGCGTGACAGCCCTGGCCGAGCGCAACGTCGCCGAGCTGTCCGACGGCGAACGCCAGCGCGTGCTCGTCGCCCGGGCCCTGGCCCAGGAGCCGGCGGTGCTGGCCCTGGACGAACCGGTCGCCTACATCGACGTGCCCCGCCGCGTCGAGCTGACCGCGCTGCTGCGCGGCCTGGCCCGCGAGCGCGGCCTGGCCGTGCTGCTCACCACCCACGACCTCGACCTCGCGATCCGCACGGCCGACACCGTGTGGCTGCTCGAGCCCACGGAGCCGACCACGGTGCACGTCGGTGCGCCCGAGGACCTCGTCCTGAACGGCACGATCGCGCGGGCGTTCCACAGCGACGACGTGAGCTTCGACCTCCTCCGCGGCGCGTTCCTTCCCCACCCCGCGACCCGTGCCCGGTGCCGCGTCGAGGGCAGCGGGGTCCCCCGGGTGTGGACGGTGCGCGCCCTGGAACGCGAGGGCATCGCCGTCGCCGCCGACGACTCCCCCGCCGACTTCATGGTGGAGGTGCTGGCGGGCGACGCCGGGTGGCGCCTGCACGACCCCGGCGGCGTGCACCAGCTCGACTCGGTCGGCGCGCTCGTCGCCCGCCTCCGCGGCCTGCTGCCCGTGCAGACGGGCGACCCTGTCGTGCGGTAACCTCCCGCCATGCGGCTAGGGATCTCGGGCAAGGGTGGCGTGGGCAAGACCACGATCTCCGCGGTGCTGGCACGCACCCTGGCGCGTCGTGGCCACACGGTCATCGCGATCGACTGCGACTCGGACCCCAACCTCGCGATCAACTGCGGCATCACCGAGGAGCAGTTCGCGAATCTGAAGCCCTTCCTGAACCGTGGGATCGCCTCCATCCCGGTCGGCAAGGATCCCGTCGAGCTGCTCCACGACTACGGCTTGACCGGCCCCGACGGCGTGACCCACCTCCTCGGCGCGCGCATCGAGCGCGCCGGCGCCGGGTGAACGGGCGCCTCCCACGTCACGGTCCGTGACTTCATCGAAGACGCCACCCAGGCGCTGCCCGACGCGGTCATCATCGCTGACATGGAGGCCGGCCTGGAGCACCTGTCGTGGGCCGGCGGGACCCTGCGCCACGCCGACCTCCTGCTGGTGATCGCCGAGCCCCAGGCCAAGTCGCTGATCACCGCCCAGCGCACGCTGGCCCTGGCGGACCAGCTCGGCATCCCCGACGTCCGCCTGGTCGGCAACCGCATCCGCGACGACCGCGACGAGCAGCGGGTGCGTGCCTTCGCAGACGAGAAGGGCGCCACGGTCGCCGCCCTGCTGCCCTACGACGAGACCGTCGTGGACGCCGACCGCGCCGGGCGCTGCATCCTCGACACCGACCCCGCCGCCCCGAGCGTGCAGGCCATCCAGGAACTGGCGCTGACGCTGGCGGACCGCCCCGCCGTCGACGCCCGGTAGCCCCCCCAAGGGTCGCGGCGACGCCTGGGCCGCCCCCTGTGTTGGGGGGGGGGGGGG
>JBBDQS010000093.1:70189-86822 GCA_040905805.1 Egibacteraceae bacterium
CCCCCCCCCCCCCCCCCCCCCGACACAGTGCGGTCGCCGGGCGGCCGAAACCGGTTGCAGCTGTTGTTACCGCCGAGTAACATTACTGGCGGGTAACTTATCAGCCGCCGGAGACCCTGGAGGTCGGCGATGGGGCACTACAAGAGCAACCTGCGCGACATCGAGTTCAACCTCTTCGAGGTCTTTCGGACCGACGAGCACATGGGCTCGGGGCCGTTTCGGGAGATGGATGCCGACACCGCCCGCGGGGTGCTGTCGGAGGTGGAACGGCTGGCCTCCGGCCCGTTCGCCGACAGCTTCGTCGAGGCCGACCGCACGCCCCTGACGCTCGCCGATGGCGAGGTGACCCTGCCCGCCGCGCTGACCAAGACCCTCGACGCCTACTTCGACGGCGAGTGGTACCGCATGGACCTGCCCGAGCACCTCGGCGGCTACGGGGCCCCGCCGAGCCTGCGGTGGGCGGCCATGGAGATGCTGCTCGGCGCCAACCCCGCCGCGCTCATGTACGCCGCCGGCCCGTTCTTCGCGGCCATCGTCGACGAGCTCGTCACCGACGAGCAGCGCCAGCGCTGGGTCGTGCCCACCGTCGAGAAACGGTGGGGCGGCACGATGGTGCTGACCGAGCCCGACGCGGGCAGCGACGTGGGGGCGGGACGCACGTCGGCCACCGACAACGGCGACGGCACCTGGAACCTCACCGGCGTCAAGCGCTTCATCACCAACGGCGACTTCGACTGGCCCGACAACATCATCCACCTCGTGCTGGCGCGGCCAGTCGGACCCGACCACCAACCCCTCCGCGGGCCGGGCACGAAGGGCCTGAGCCTGTTCATCGTGCCGAAGTACTGGGTGCACGAGGACGGGTCCCTCGGCGAGCGCAACGGGGCCGTGGTCACCAACATCGAAGACAAGATGGGGCTGAAGGCGTCGGCCACCTGCGAGGTCACCTTCGGGGAGTCCGTTCCGGCGCGCGGGGTGCTGGTCGGCGAGGTGCACGACGGCATCCGCCAGATGTTCAAGGTCATCGAGTACGCCCGCATGCTGGTCGGCACGAAGGCCATCGGCACCCTGTCCACCGGGTACCTGAACGCCCTGGCCTACGCCAAGGAGCGCGTCCAGGGACCCGACCTGGCCCAGGCCACCGACCGCAACGCCCCCCGTGTGGAGATCATCCGCCACCCCGACGTGCGCCGCAGCCTGATGGAGCAGAAGGCCCACGTCGAGGGCATGCGCGCGATGGTGATGTACGCCGCATCGATCCAGGACCGCATCCAGATCGCAGGACCGGGCACCGAGGACGCCGAGCCCCTGGAGCGGCTGAACGACCTGCTGCTGCCGCTGGTCAAGGGCTACGGCTCGGAGAAGTCCTACGAGCTCTTGGCCCAGTCGCTGCAGATCCTCGGCGGCTCCGGCTACTGCCGGGACTACCCCCTGGAGCAGTACATCCGCGACGCCAAGATCGACACGCTCTACGAGGGCACCACCGGCATCCAGGGCATGGACCTGTTCTTCCGCAAGATCGGCAAGGACCAGGGCGCCACGCTCACCGCCCTGCTGACCGAGATCACCGAGTTCGCCAAGGGCGACACCGGCAACGGCGCGCTCGCCGCCGAGCGCGCTCGCCTCGGGACCGCGCTCACCGACGTGCAGGGCATGCTCGGCGCGATGGTGGGCTTCCTCGGCGAGTCCATCTACAAGATCGGGCTGACCACCACCTCCTTCCTGTTCGCCCTCTCCGAGCTGGTGGTGGGCTGGCTGCTGCTGCGCCAGGCGGAGATCGCGCTACGCGCGCTGGACGACGACCCGTCGCCGGCCGACCGAGCCTTCTACGAGGGCAAGGTCGCGGCCGCGCGCTGGTTCGCCGCCGACGTCCTCCCGCAGATGGCGGCCCGCCGGGCGGTCATCGAGGGCACCGACCTCGGCGTCATGGAGATGGACGACGCCGCCTTCTGACCCCGCTCGCCTGCAAGAAGCACCACCGCCGCCGGGCATGTGGCCGGGCGACGCGACCACCTCCCGGGTGGCCGACGAAGGTTACCGAGCGGTAGATTGGGTCGGAGCGACAGATATGTCGGTGAGCCCCCATCTACCCGTCGGTAACCCCGCACGTCCGCGGGCAGCAGGCCGCCGGCCGCCCGGTTTCGGCCGGATGCTCATCCTCCGGGGTGCCGCCGAAGGCGGCATGAGGGGCCGAAACGTCAATCGCCCGAGCCTGCCAGGCCGATTCTCCGCTGTGCTGGGTGTGGCGGTCGCGCAGCAACCGCCATGGAGGAGTTGATATGGAGGTGGTGCGCGTCGACCCTGAGCGGCCCGACCACGCGGCGATCGCGGCTGCGGCTGACATCCTGCGTACCGGGGGCCTGGTGGCGTTCCCGACGGAGACCGTCTACGGGCTGGGGGCGGATGCCCGCGACGAGCATGCGGTGCGCGCGGTGTTCGCCGCCAAGGGCCGACCGGCCGACAACCCCCTCATCGTCCACGTGGCGGACCTGGCGGGCCTGCACGAGGTCACCGCCCGCGTCTCCCCGCTGGCGCTGGAGCTCGCGCAGCGGTTCTGGCCCGGCCCGCTCACCCTCGTCCTGGACGCCGCGGCGCACCTGCCGGCGGTGACCACGGGGAATCTCAGGACCGTCGCGGTGCGCGTCCCCGACCACCCCGTGGCCCTGGCGCTCCTGCGTGCCGCGGCTGTGCCGGTCGCCGCGCCCAGCGCCAACCGGTCCGGGCGCCCCTCGCCGACCACCGCCGCGCACGTGGTCGCCGACCTCGACCACGAGCCGGTCGCCCTGGTGCTGGACGCGGGCCCGTGCCCCATCGGGATCGAGAGCACCGTCGTGGACGCCCGCGGCCGGGCGCCGGTGATCCTGCGGGAGGGCGCGGTCACGCGGGAGGCGCTGGGTGACGCCGCGCACGCCGTCGGCTCCCCCGCCTCCCCCGGCACCCGCTACCGCCACTACGCGCCGTCGTGCCCGGTGGAGATCGTACCGGCCGGTCACGGCCCCGACCGGGCCGCCGCGCTGGCACGCAACGGCCTGCGGGTCGGTCTGGTGGCGGGCGAGCCTGCACCCGAGGGGGTGACCACCCTCGCGATCATCGACGGCCCCGCGGCCCTGGCGAGGCTGCTCTACGAAGCCCTGCGGACCGCCGAGATCCACGGGCTCGACATCGTCCTGGTCGAGGCCGTGGCGGAGACCGGCATCGGCCGCGCGGTCATGGACCGCCTGCGCCGTGCCACCGCCCGCTAGCCGGACCTGTCCACAGGGACAGGTTTACCTCCAGGCCCCGGGCAGCCGACAGGACTACTGTGAGCACAGCAGGTTGCCGGCGTTGACCCCAGCGCCGCAGGAGAGAAGGCGAGAAGACCTCAGATGAGCCGCGTGGCGGTCGACACGGATTGGCTCCGCCGGATGGGCGCGCTCACCGTCGAGCCCGACGGCGCGTGGCCCCCCGACCAGATCCTCGCCGCCCGCCTCCTCGTCATCCGTCTGGTCAACAGTGCGCGGACGGTCGCCGCCTCGACCGGCGCCGCCGACGCGTGCCCGTCGGACGCCGCGACCCTGGTCGCCGAGCTGTCCATGGCCGACGTGCCCGACAGCGGCGAGACCGCCCGCGGCGAGCCCGCGGACCTCGCCGCCGCCTACCTCCATGCGCTCTGCGACGCCGCGGGTGCCGTCTACTTCTGCCGTCGGGTGGAGCACGCCAGCGGGCGCTGCTGGTTCAGCACCGAGGGTCCGGTAGCGGACCTGTGCGGCCGGGTCCTGGCCGCCGGCCACCGCTGCTCTGCCGACCACTGACGTCTCGGCGCTGCGGCGGGGTTGCGTAGCAAGGGACCGGGTTGGGCAGGCTTGTCCATATGTCTCCCTCCCAGACCCTGCACGGGGCAGTCCTGTCGGCCATCGAGCTGCACCTGCCCCGCGACCCGGCCGCGGTGGCGGCCGCCCGCCACTGCGTGGCCGGCCTGGTGGGCTATGCCGCAGAGGATCTCGTGGACCGCGTGACCCTGGTGGTCAGCGAGCTGGCCACCAACGCGGTGGTCCACACCGGCGCCGCGTTCAGGATCCGGGCCACCTGCCACGTCGGGCACCTGCTGGTGGAGGTCGACGACGTCGGGTCGGGCGTCCCGCACCGGAGCCAGCCTGAGGAGCTGGCGCTGACCGGTCGCGGGGTCGGGCTGGTCGAGGCCATCGCCGACCGCTGCGGCACCACGCTCCACGAGCCGGGCAAGACCGTCTGGGCGGCCTTCGACGCCACCGACACCCCGGTGGTGTGAGCCCAGGCGCCGACGCGCCTATCCCTGGGCAGGGCCGACGCGCCTATCCCTGGGCGGCGTCGGCGTCGCAGACGAGCCCCTCCACCGCTCGCCACATCCCGCTGGCACCCGCCGCGCCATCGATTCGCGCGAGCGCACTGAAGGCCAGGTCCCACCCGAACTGCCGGACGAGGACACCGACCGCATCGTCGACCCCCAAGGTGGTGATCAGGGCTCGGCTCACCCCGGTGATGCTGGTCAGGCGCGGTGTCTGCTCCACGGGCTGTGGCTCCTGCTGTCGCCGGATCGTCTCGCCAGATCAACGATCCGCCGGCTCAGCTGTGACGGCCGGTGGCACGGGCCTGGCTCCAGACGGGCCGCCCGAGGTAGCCGGTCCGCGTCGGAAACAGCCCGAGGACCCGCTCCTCGACGCTGGCGCCGGCCGCTGCCGCGGCGAGCTCCTCGGCTGAGGCATCACCGGCGACGAACCGGCGCAGCACCTCCACGAAGCGGTCCACGAACAGCGGGAACGCCGCGTCGATGACCCGCCCATCGACGTCGAGCCACACGTGGTCGACCTCGGAGCCGTGCAGATCGAGCCCACCCCGATAGACGGTGACCGCCATGCCGAGGTCGGCGGCGAGGGCGGCGACCCGGCGCACCGTGCGGCGGGCGTCCACCGCCAGCGGGTCCTCCCGGTGCGCCGCGACGAGGCGTCTGCGCAGCTCCCGGTCGAGCTCCCGCGGCAGCGGCTGCGAGTGAAAGCGTGTCACGCTCACCGGCCCACCTCTCGTCGTGCCAATCCCTCCCACCAGTATGGCTCGACACGGTCACCCCCCGCCTGAACCACCTTCGGACGCCCCGGCGGCAGCCAGGCGCGCCGCCAGGGCGGTGCGGCGATGGCGGGTGCCCGAGCCGGTCCGCCGGGCCCCCGCCGCGACCAGTCCCGGGGCACCGACGAGGAGCAGCCCGTCGGCGGCGCGGGTGATCGCGGTGTACAGCAGCTCGCGCCACAGCATCGGCTTGTGCCGGGCGTCGAGCACCAGCACCACGACCGGCCACTCGCCGCCTTGCGACTTGTGCACGGTCAGGCACCAGGCCGGCGACAGGTCGCTCGCCCGGTCGGCGTCGAAGGTCACGGTGCCGTAGGGGAAGACCACCTCGACCGTGCGCTCCCTCGGGTCGGTGGCGACGACGTCGCCGATGTCGCCGTTGGCCACCTGCAGCTCCGCGTCGTTGCGGGTCTGCACCACCCGGTCCCCCTCGTGCCAGCCCGCGACCGGGCGGCGACCCGCAGCGGGGTTCAGCCGTTCCTTCAGGCGCTCGTTCAGCCGGTCCACGCCCGCCGGCCCGCGGTACATCGGGGCGAGCACCTGCACGTCGGCCGGCGTGCACCCGAAGTGGGCCGGTGCGCGGACCGCGACGATCTCCGCCACGCGGTCCGCGACGCGCTCCGAGCGCTCGTCCACCGCGAACACGTCGCCCATGTTGCCCTGCAACGGCGGCACCTCGCCGGCGTTCACCTCGTGGGCCAGCGTCACGATCCGGCTGGCGGCTGCCTGCCGGTGGATCACGGTCAGGCGGGTCGCACGCACCAGGGTGGCGGAGCGCTCGTCGAGCAGGTCGCGCAGGACCGCGCCCGGACCGACAGACGGCAGCTGGTCGGCGTCCCCCACGAGCAGCAGGTGGGCGCCGTCACTGACCGCCTGGATCAGGGCAGCGGCCAGGCGCAGGTCCGCCATCGACCACTCGTCGGCGACGACGAGGTCGTGCGGCAGCCGGCGCTGGTCGCCGTAGCCGAACACGAACCCGGAGCCGGGGGCGCCGCGCGCCTCCAGCAACCGGTGGATGGTGCTGGCCGAACGCCCGGTCAGCTCCTCCATGCGTTTGGCCGCTCGGCCGGTGGGCGCGCACAACGCCACGCGCAGGTCGCCGGCCTCGCACGCCCGCACGACCTCGACGACCGTCCGGGTCTTGCCCGTGCCGGGCCCGCCGGTCAGGACCGACACCGGGGCGGTCAGCGCGGCGCGCACCGCGGCCTGCTGCTCGGCGGTGAGCGCCGCGTCGGGCTCCCACGAGCCGGCCGGACCCGCCACCCGGGACCGGGCGGTGTGCAGGCGGGCGAGAGCCGCGGCGAGGTCGCGCTCCGCGGCGAGGTCACCCGGCGTGTACCAGCACCGGCCGCCGTCGCGCTCCTCGGTGACGAGGTCGCCGGACGCGGCGGTCGCGGCCATCGCCCGCTCCGTGTCGGGGCGGGCGACGCCGAGCAGCCGGCCCGACGCCGCCGCAAGGTCGGCGTCCTCGAGCAGGACGTGCCCAGCGGCGCGACAGGACTCGCGGTGTGCCGTGCGCACGCCGGCGACCAGCCGGCGATGATCGAGGCGGTCGAGCCCCTGCGCGCCGGCCAGGGCCTCGGCGTGCTCCCAGCCGACCCCGCGGACCTGAAGCAGCCGGTAGGGGTCGGCGGCCAGCAGTGCGCTGGCCTCGTCGCCGAAGGCGCGGTGCACGCTGGCCGCCGCCGCCGCCGCCACCCCCACGGCGCCGAGCTCCTGCACCAGGTCGGCGAGCGCGCCGGCGGCCCGCCACCCATCCGCGATCGCGTCCGCCAACGTCGGTGACACGCCCCGCACGGCGGCCAGGCGTGCGGGTTCCTCGGCCACGATGGTGGCCAGGTCCAGGCCGAACGCGGCCACCAGCCGACCGGCCAGTGTCTCGCCCACGCCGGGGAACCGGTCGGAGGACAGAAACGCCACCAGCCCGTCGGCGCTGCGGGGCCGGTCCTGCTCGTAGTACACCGCCCGGAAGGTCGGGCCGTAGCGCTGGTGCTCGGTCCAGCGACCGACCAGGCGCACGGGCTGCCCGGCGACCAGGTTCGCCAACGGACCGGCTGCCCGACGCTCCCCGTCGCCGGCCAGCTCCACGACCCCGAACCCGGTGGCGGCGTTGGTGAAGACGACCGCGGCGACCTCGCCGGTCAGCTCCTCCTCGCCCAACAGGCCGTCGGCATCCATGCTCCGCAGTCTGCCAGCCACCGCTCGGCGACACGACGGCCCGCGCGGCCCTGTGGACGTCGACCCGGGGCCGGCTGACGCCCGGCACCCGGGCGCCCGAACAGCACGACGGCCCACCGCCGGGTGGGCCGTCTCGACGCGGCCGGTCCGCGGCGGCGTCTAGGCGCTGGTGAGCTGCAGGTCGATGTCCTCGACACCGGGGACGCTCGTGATGACCTCGCGGATGGCACCCTCGTCGAAGCCGCTCGGCAGGCTGCCGCGCACGAAGACGGTGCCTTCGGCGACGTTGACGTTCAGCTTGGGCAGCCCGGCCGTCCGGGGGTCCTCACCGAGACGCGTGCGGATCTCGTCGGCGATCGGCTTCTGCGCCGGTGGGGCGGCCATGTCGGCGGTGTCCTGCTGGATGCGCCCGGCGGTCGTGGCCAGGTCGTCCTTGAACTCGCTGCCCTGCGCGAGCAGCTCGTGGCGCAGCTCGTCACCGCGCTTGGGCGCGGTCAGGGTGCCGACCAGGTAGCCGATGCCGGCCCCGATGAGCAGGGCCAGCCACACCGGGAACCGCCGCCTGGCGGGCTGCACGCCGAGCTTCTCGGCGGTCTTGCCCTGCGACAGCCACCCACCGAGGCGGTCGAGCTGCTGGTCGCTGACCCGCTGCGCGGTCGCGACGGCCTGCTGTGCGGTGTCGGACCTGCGCACCCGCTCGGCCAGCTCCGCGGCACGCTCCTCCAGCTCGGCCTCCTTCAATCGCGCGCGCGTGCGGTCGGCCAGCTCGCTGCCCTTGGCCTGCGCCTTGGCGTAGGCGTCGGAGTCGCGCACCCGCTCGGCGAGCTCGCTCGCCCGCTCGGCCAGCTCCGCGGCCCGTTCGTCCAAGCCGGCCTCCCGCGCCTGCGCACGCGCCTGGTCGGCCAGGTCGGTGGCGCGGTGCTTCGCCGCTCCGGCAGCGGCCCGGCGCGTCGCCGGTGACCGCAGCGCGAACGCACTGCCTCTGCTGGCTGCCTTGCGGCCCGTCCTGGTCTTGGCGAGCTGCTTTGCAGCCTTCGCCTTGGCGCTGGCCATGGCTCCTCCTTGTTGCCGATTGCCCACCCGCATATGCCTGCAACCTACCTGCCCCCGGCCGGCCCGGTGGAAACGCGCCCGTGCGCGAGGCGCGGGCGGCGTCCGACTGGGTGGATCCTACGCGGCGCGGCGGCCACGCAGGAAGTCGTGCACCACCACCTGACCGAGGTCGGCGAGGTCGGGGTAGAAGATGCGCCCCCCGTAGCCCGACACCATGCGCTCGACGAACGCGGCCGCGCCGGGGTCGTGGTCCAGCAGGAAGACGTTCAGGGTCGCGCCCGTGCGCGCCAGGCGTGCCGCCTCGGCCATGGTGTAGCGCAGCGTGGTCGCCTCCGGCGGCCAGGCGAAGTAGGGCACCTCGCCCTCCAGGTGGGCGGTGGGCTCGCCGTCGGTCACCATGATCACCTGCTGCTCCGTGCCCCGATGTGCGGCCAGGAGCCGGCGCGCGATCATGAACGCGTGCTGCATGTTCGTGCCGTACACCCGTTCCCAGCCGGTCGTCAGGAGGTCGCGCGGCGCCAGGCGCCGGGCGTAGTCGCTGAACCCGACGACGTAGAAGCGGTCCTCGGGGAACTTCGACGCGATCAGCGAGTGCAGGGCCAGCGCGACCCTCTTCGCGGGGATCCAGTTGCCGCGCAGCGGCATCGAGAAGCTCATGTCCAGCAGCAGCACGGTGGTGGCCCGCACGCGCCGTTCGGCCTCGGCCAGCTCGAAGTCCTGGGCATCCAACCGCACGCCGGGCCCCGCGCGTGGCCTGCCGCCGCGGGCGATGGCGTTGTAGAGGGTGCGGGCGACGTCGAGGCGGAAGGGGTCGCCGTGGGCCAGGGGCCGCGTCGACCCGGTCAGCTCCCCGTCGCCGCCGGCGCCCTGCGCGCGATGGGTCCCCACCGGGCCGGCGGCCGCCCGTTCGAAGATGCGCGCCAGCGCCCGCTCTCCCAGCCGGCGCACGCCCCGGCTGGTCAGCTCCAGGGTGCCGCCGCGGCGCTGGGCCGCGCCGGCCTCCTCCAACACCCGCTCGATCTCCCTGAGGGCCCGCAGGGAGCGCGCGGCGTCCTCACCCAGGGCCCGGCGCAGCGCCTCCTCGTCGATGTCCTCCAGACGCGCCCCCGGGTAGGCCTGCCCCAACGCCACCGCGAGGTCCTCGTAGGCCCGCAGGTGCTCGACCCAGTCCACGGTGGCGGTGAGCGAAGCGGTGTCGCGCCCGCCGGGCATGGCGCCGGCGACGCCCTCGTTCCACCCGAGCTCGGGGTAGAGGCGCCGCAGTGCCTGCGCCAGCTGCGACGCCTGGAACGCGAGATCGAGGTCGCCCAGCAGCTGCCCGGCCATCGCCTCCAGCTGGGCCCGCTGGTCGGGTTCGAGGCCGGCCATCAGCTGGCTCATCGCCGCCATCCTGCGGGCCAGCTCGCCGAGCAGATCGTCCAGCGTCTCGAACTCGCCGGGCAGCAGATCCCCGTGGCGCCCGCGGAAGCGGGCGAAGTCGTCGGTGACGTCCTCGCCGCGCTCCCGGGCGGCGATCATGGCGTTCAGGTCCGCGAGCAGGTCCTGGGTGCGCTCGAGGTCGGTGCCCGACATGGAGCCGATCGAGCCGGCCAGCCGCCCGAACGTCGCCTCGGCCACGTCCCGGCGCAGGTCGTCCACCAGGGCGCGGAAGTCCGCGCCCGCCTGCGCGTCGGCCCAGTCGTAGTCGCCCAGGGCGGCCAGGCGTGCGCCGGTGTCGGCCGGCAGCTGGTCGAGCTGGTCGCGCCGCAAGGCCGCGGCGGCCTCATCCGCCGAGAAGTCCAGGGCGGTGCGCTCCCGGTCGATGATCCGCCCGAGGCGCTCCTCGACCCGGCGCAGCGGGCCTTCGAGCCCCATGCGCTCCAGCTCCCGGCGGCGGGCCTCCTCCACGCGCCGGCGCAGGTCGCGCAGGCCGTCCGTGCCCGACAGGCCACGGCGCAGCAGCCGGGACAGGGCCTGGTCAGGGCTGTAGCCCGCGAGCAGGTCGTCGCTGACCCCCTCCATGACCGCGTCGGCGGAGACGGCTGCGGGGAACGGGTCCTGGGTGCCGCTCCACCGGGCGTAGCGGGCCTTCACGCCGGCTCCGTGCCGCTGTCGGCGGCCGGGCGGCCGTAGCGGAAGGCCCCGGGGCCGACCTCGGTGCGGTCCAGCTTGCGGGACAGGTGCAGGCCCTCGAGGGCGAACTCCAGCACCGCGGCCGCCAGCGCGGGGCTCTCCGTGAGCGCGCCCTCCGCGCCGGGGTGCGCGTCCCCGGCGGGGCGGCTGAGCGCCGCGAGCAGCTGGCCCAGCCCGGGGATCTCGTCGAGCTGGCCGAGCAGGTCCTCGGCGCTGACCAGGTCGCCGGTCTCGACCGCCAACCCCTCGTCGAACTTGGCGACCAGGCCGGACAGGTCCAGCCCGGCGGTGCGGCGACGGAAAACCTCCAGCAGGCACCGGCGCAGCAGGCGTTCGAGGATCTCGGGCTCCCGACCCTCCTCGAAGGTCTCGAACTCGATCTTGCCCGCGCCGGCGGACAGCACCTGACCGAGGTCGGCGGGGCGGGCGACGGCGTGGTCCTCGCCGGTGCGGGCCGCGCGCCGGGCGGCGCTGGCGGCGACCGTCTCGTAGTTGGCCGTGGAGAAGCGCACGCTCACGCCGGAGCGCTGGTTCACCTCCGCGGCCGTGCGCAGGGCGCGGGTGAACGCCGCCAGCACCTCGGCGATGAACGCGGGCACGGTCACCGCGTCCGCCAGCACGCGGGCCTCCTGCTCCACGACCGCCACCTCGTCGGCCAGGCGCATGGGGTAGTGGGTGCGCACCTCGGCGCCGAAGCGGTCCTTCAGCGGTGTGATGATCCGCCCCCGGTTGGTGTAGTCCTCGGGGTTGGCGGTCGCGACCACCAGCAGGTCCAGCGGCAGGCGCAGGCTGTACCCGCGCACCTGGACGTCGCGCTCCTCCATGACGTTCAGCAGGGCCACCTG
The DNA here is from genome assembly GCA_040905805.1 of Egibacteraceae bacterium. Lineage (NCBI taxonomy): Bacteria > Bacillati > Actinomycetota > Nitriliruptoria > Egibacterales > Egibacteraceae > Egibacteraceae bacterium. Next base: position 81,457 of record JBBDQS010000093.1, read on the forward strand.
GATGCGCTCCGCCAGGTCGGGCAGCTCGTTGATGGCGATGATCCCCCGATTGTGCCGAGGGATGAGGCCGAAGTGGATCGTCAGCTCGTCGGCGAGGTAGCGGCCCTCGGCGACCTTGATCGGGTCCACGTCACCGATCAGGTCCGCGACCGCGATGTCGGGGGTGGCCAGCTTCTCCGCGAAGCGCTCGTCGCGTCCGATCCACGCGATCGGCGTGTCCTGGCCGTGCTCGGCGACCAGCGCCCTGGCCGCCGGGGAGAACGGGCGATACGGGTGGTCGTGCACCTCGCTGCCCGCGATCACGGGCACCGCCTCGTCGAGCAGGGCGGGCAGCGCCCGCAGGATCCGGCTCTTGGCCTGGCCGCGTTCGCCGAGCAGGATGAGGTCGTGGCCGGCGAGCAGCGCGGTCTCCAGCGCCGGCAGGACCGTGTCGTCGAAGCCGACCAGGCCCGGCACGACCGATCGGCCGCCACGCAGGCGCGCGGCGACGTTGGCCGCCAGCTCCTGCTTGACGGTGCGATCGGGATAGCCCGAGGCCCGCAGTGCCCCGACGGTGGCCGGACGATCGCTCATGGTCGCTCCCCTCGCTCGGGCGCAGGCCCTAGGTCTACCCGCTCACGGCCGGGCGCGCTGCGGTCGAGGGTCCGTGACTCTCGGGGTCCCCCCCTGCACAATGGATCCCCCCATGGCGACAGACAGAGTCCGGACGTGCCGATGACCGTCACCAGCAACCGCGCTGCGCGCAATCGCGGTGGGCCGCCCCCACGCCCGCCCGACGGTGTGCTGCTGCGGGTGATGGTGCCGGCCGCCGGCGCGTGGGCCAGGTTCCCGGCGGTCCCCGAGGACAGCGACGTGACCGTGTCGTTCTCCACGCCCGATGCCGCCCGCGACGCCGACGCCCTCGAGGCCCTCGGCTACCGCGCGGTGGGGGTGGTGGCCGGGGACGGTTCGGCTGAGCCAACCGCCGACTTCCTGGTCGCCCAAGCCGTCATCGAGCGCCATCCGCACTGGTGGCGCAGCCTGGCGGAGCGGTCGGATCGGGCCTTCAGCCTGGCGATGGGCCCCGTCCAGACCGCCTTCGCCGAGGTGCTGCGCACCCATCGCGAGCCGCTCCACTAACGCTGCATGTAGCCGGCCGCGTCGCCGGGCCAGCGCACCCCCCTGGCCGTGGCCGCGTGGCCAGGCCACCTCCCCAGGCGCGTCGCCGGGCCAGCGCACCCCCCTGGCCGTGGCCGCGTGGCCAGGCCACCTCCCCAGGCGCGTCGCCGGGCCAGCCCACCCCCCTGGCCCGTACACGCTCATGCACGAGGGCGTGCGGGTGGCCCGCGCAAGCAAGTCCAGCGCGCTGGGCAACGGCTTCGAGGTCCAAGTCGACGGGCGCGTGCTCCAGGTGGTCCGGAAGGGTCGGCGCTGCCTGGTCGCCGCGCGGGGGCAGCGGGTCGGCTCGATCGTCCCGCGCCATCCCCTCACACGCCGCGCCGACATTTCCCTGCCCGAGGACCTGACCCTGCCGGTGCTGGTGTTCGTCGCCCTGCTGGCCGCGCTGCTGCGCAACCGCCCGGGCCCCAGAGAAGCAGCCGCCCCCGTCGATCTGCTCGACGTGATCGACCTGTTCGACTAAGGCGGCGCGCCGTGGGCTACGGCGTCTGGTTGCTGGGCTCCATGGTCAGGGAGACCCCGGCGTCCGGCCAGGACTTGCGCAGGGTCACGGTGGTGCCGTCGTCCTCCCGGGCGAACTGCAGGTCGTCGACGAGCGCGCGCATCAGCATGACGCCCCGCCCGGTCTCGGTGTCCGCGTCGGGCACCGCGTCGTCGGGGCCGGCGCTCGGGAACGCGAACCCCGGGCCGAGGTCCAAGACGTCGATCGTGCAGCCGGCGGTGTCGATGGTGAACACCACGGAGTAGGCATTGGACCCCACCGCGTGGCGCACGGCGTTGGCGCAGGCCTCCGACAAGGCCAGGCGGATGTCGTCCGCGGCCTCCTGGGGCGCCCCCACGTCCTCGAACACGCAGGTCGCGACGTGGCGCAGCAGGCCCACGAACCGGCTGTCGCGGGGCAGCTGGAGCGTGAGTGTGAGGAGCACCTTCTGCGCCGCTCCTTCGCGATCCATGATCCGTTCCGCTCGGTCGAGTTGCCAGTAGGATCCCACGCGCGGGATTCACCTAACCGGCGTTCGGCAACCTCCTGACGACCTTGCGGATCGCGACCTACAACCTCCTGCACGGCATGTCCGCCCGCTCCGGGCTGCCCGACCTGGGCGCCGCGGTCACGACCATCGCGGCTTTGCAGGCGGACGTGGTCGCGGTGCAGGAGGCGGACCGCGGCCTGGAGCGCAGCGGCGGCGTCCACCAGGTCGCGTGGCTCGCCGACCAGCTCGCCTGGACCTACGCGTTCGCGCCGGCCCTGCTCGGCGATCCCGAGACCGCGTGGACGACCGTGGGGGCCCGCGACCCGGGCGGCGGCGCCTACGGTGTCGGTGTGCTGTCGCGCTACCCGCTCAGGCGCGTCGTCCGCCACCAGCTCCCCGGCGGCCGGGCCGGACGGCGCACCCGTCGCGCCACGCTGGGCCGCCCGGGGTGGGACCGCGAACCCCGCGTCGCCCTGAGCGCGGAGGTGGCGGTCCCCGACGGGGCGATCACGGTGACGACGGCGCACCTGTCCTACCTGCCGTGGCGGGGTCTCGCCCAGCTGCGCCGGGTCGCGGCGATCGCTGCGGCCCAGGGCGAGACGGTGCTGGCCGGCGACCTGAACCTGCCGGTCCATGCGGTCCGCATGGCCCTGGGCGGGGGGTGGCGCCACGCCCACGGCGGCCCCACCCACCCCGCCTGGTCACCGCGCCGCCAGCCCGACCAGATCGTGGTGACCAAGGACCTGCGGGTCCGCGACGCCGTCGTGGGGCCCGCCGGGGCGAGCGATCACCTGCCGTTGGTCGCGACCATCGACCTGCCGTGAGGGTCTAGGCTGGCGGGCGCGCGACGGCACACGCCACGCGCACAACGTTTCAACAGGGGAGCGACACCATGCCCGCCAAACCCGACGCCCTCGTCACGACCGACTGGGTCGCCAGCCACCTCGACGACGACGCCGTCGTCATCGTGGAGGTCGACGAGGACGCCAGCGCATACGACCGCGACCACATCCCCGGCGCCGTGGGCTTGGACTGGCGGGCGGACCTGCAGGACCCGGTGCGCCGGACCTTTCTCGACAAGGCCGGCTTCGAGCAGCTCATGGACGCCCACGGCATCACCAACGACACCCACGTCGTGCTCTACGGCGGCAACAACAACTGGTTCGCCGCCTACGCCTACTGGTACTTCAGGATCTACGGACACGACCGGGTCAGCCTCATGGACGGCGGCCGCAAGCTCTGGGAGCAGCAGGGACGGGAGCTGACCAGCGCGCCGACCACGCGCGAGCCCACCACCGGCTACACCGCCTCGGAGCCCGACACCGAGCTGCGCGCCCGTCGCGCGGACATCCTCGAGCGCTACCTCGGCGCGCCCGAGGGCACGGCCCTGGTGGACGTGCGCTCCCCCGCCGAGTACGCCGGTGAGGTGCTCGCGCCGCCGCACCTGCCCAACGAGTCGGCGCAGGTGCCCGGCCACATCCCGGGCGCCGCCAACATCTCGTGGGGCAAGGCCGTCAACGACGAGACCGGCGAGTTCCTGCCCACCGACGAGCTGCGCGACCTCTACGCCGCCCAGGGCGTCACACCCGACAAGGACGTCGTAGCCTACTGCCGCATCGGCGAGCGCAGCGCGCACTCCTGGTTCGTGCTCCACGAGCTCCTCGGCTACGAGCGCGTCCGCAACTACGACGGCTCGTGGACCGAGTACGGCTCCCTGGTGGACGTGCCCGTCGAGCGGTAGGGCTCCGCGGTCATGACACGAGCTCCAGGCGGTAGCCCATGCCGCAGACGGTGCTGATGGCCTGCCCGCCCAGCTTCTTGCGCAGGTAGCCGACGTCGACGTCGACGACGTTGGAGCCGGGGTCGTAGTCGTAGCCCCAGACGTGGCTGAGCAGCTGCTCACGGCTGAGGACCTGTCCCGGGTGGCGCAGAAGGGTCTCGAGGAGCGTGAACTCGCGGGCCGTCAGGTCGACCTCCCGGTCGGCCACGCGCGCCCGCCGGGTGCGCAGGTCAAGGGCGACGGCGCCGTGGCGCAGCACGGTCTCCTCCACGGCGGCGTCGCCTCCCAGGCGCACGCGCAGCGCTTCGGCGCCGTCCGCCGCCACCGATGCGTGAAGCCGTTGGCGCGCAGGCCCTTCTCGAAAAACGAGGCGATCCGCGACTCGTCCTCGGCGATGAGGATCCGGCTCATGGCGTGTCTCCGGGTTCGAAGGGATCGGCGGCCGGGTGTGGCGGTCGCGCAGCGACCGCCCAGGAAGACCTCCACGACGCGGTCGACCCGGTCACAGAACGCTGCACCCAACGGCTTGCCAGGCCGACGCTTGCGCTCAGCATTCGGGTCCGTCGCCGGATGCCACCACACACCAGCGACTGGGGACACCTCGATGAAGACGCCTTTCGCCGTCACCCGCCTCCTGGCCCTCGCGGTACTCGCCGTCGGGCTCACCGCCGCGCCTGCGGCCGCCCACGACCGCTCCTGCACCGGCACGATCGGGGCGGAGACGGTCGACGGCAGCGTCACCGTGCCGGCCGGTGCCGCGTGCACGTTGAACGGCACCACCGTGGAGGGCAACGTCCTCGTGGAGCCGGGCGCGCAGCTGACCGTCAGCGAGGCGTCCATCGACGGCAACATCCAAGACGACAACAACGATGCGGGCGCGGTCAGCGTCACGGCGACGCAGGTCGGCGGCGGCGCGACCGTGCAGTCCTCGGCCATCGTCGGCGATGTGCAGTTCGAGTCCAACAGCGGGCTGTTCAGCGCCGACGGCAACGACATCGGCGGCAACCTGCAGGTCAACCAGAACACCGGCGGCGTGACCATCACCGACAACGTGATCGACGGCAACCTGCAGTGCGAGTCGAACAACCCCGCCCCGACCGGCGGTGGCAACACCGTGCACGGCGACACCGAGGGCCAGTGCGCCGACCTCGACGCGGCGCCAGACGGCTTCACCGACGTGCAGCCGGGCTCCACCCACGCCGCCGCGATCGACTGGCTCGTGGACGCCGGCATCACCCAAGGCTGCACCGCCGACGGGAGCCGCTACTGCCCCAACAACCCCGTCACCCGCGCCCAGATGGCCACCTTCCTCGACCGCGCCCTGGACCTGCCCGCCGGCACGGCGACGTTTGCTGACGTGACCGCCGGCAGCACCCACGCCGCCGGCATCGCCGCCGTCGCCGACGCCGGCATCACCCAAGGCTGCACCGCCGACGGGAGCCGCTACTGCCCCAACA
>JBBDQS010000093.1:86922-110225 GCA_040905805.1 Egibacteraceae bacterium
ACCCCGTCACCCGCGCCCAGATGGCGTCGTTCCTGCAGCGCGCGCTCACCGGCTGAGCTGGGCATCGCTGGTGCTTGCGGAGGCGATGCTCCGCTGTGCCGGTGGCCGGGCCCGGTCAGGCCTCGGCGAGGAGGCGCTCGAGCGCGGTGAGCAGCAGCAGCACGTTGCGCTCGCTCGCCGATGTGCCCATCAACCCGATGCGCCAGGCGCGCCCGGCGTAGTCGCCGAGCCCGCCGCCGACCTCGATGCCGTGCTCGTCCAGCAGACGCCGGCGCCACGCCGCCTCGTCGACCCCGTCGGGCAGCGCCACGGTGGTCAGCTGCGGCAGGCGGTGGCCCTCCTGGGCGAGCAGCTCCAGTCCCAGGCGCTCCAGCCCCGTGTGGAGCATGGCGCCCAGGCGCGCGTGGCGGTCGATGCGGGCCGCCAGACCCTCCTCCAGGACCAGGCCGAGTCCGGCGTGCAGGGCGTACAGCATCGAGATCGGCGCCGTGTGGTGGTAGCTGCGCCCGCCCGCCGCGTCGATGTAACCGAGGATGAGCGTGATGTCGAGGTACCACGACTGCACGGGACGCGTCCGGTTGCGGACCCGCTTTACGGCGGCGTCGGAGAACGTGATGGGCGCCAGGCCGGGCGGGACGGACAGGCACTTCTGCGTCCCCGCGTAGCAGACGTCGACCGACCAGCCGTCGACGTCGACGTCCACACCGGCCAGGCTCGTGACGGTGTCGAGCACGAGCAGGGTCCCCGAGTCGGCCAGGGCGGCGCCGATCTCGGCCACGGGCTGGTGCACGCCCGTGGAGGTCTCGGCGTGCACCAGCGCGGCCGCCACGGGCCGGTGCCGCTGCACCGCGGCCACGAACTCGTCGGGGTCGATGATGCGCCCCCACGGCGCCGTGACGGTGTGGACCTCGGCGCCGGCGCGTCTGGCCACCTCCACCAGGCGGCCCCCGAAGACCCCGTTGACACCGACCACGACGGCGTCACCGGGCTCGACCAGGTTGACCACGGCCGCCTCGAGCCCCGCGCTGCCGGTCCCCGAGACGGGGAAGCACACACGGTTGCCCGTGCGGAACACCGCTCGCAGGCGTTCGCCGACCTGGTCCAGCAGGGGCGTGAAGTCCGGATCGAGATGGCCGAGCAACGGCGCGGCCATCGCCTGGCGCACGGCGGGGTGGACGTCGCTCGGGCCGGGGCCCATGAGGATGCGATCAGGTGGGAACATGGCGGCATGGTACGACCTGTGTGGCGGGTCCCCGTCCAGCGCACTACCGTCCCACCCCACGACAGGAGACAGACATGGTGCAGGTCATGCCCGGGTGCGAAGCCTGGTCGGCGGAGGGCGGCGAGGTCGGGGCGCTCGTCCTGCACGGCTTCACAGGCAACCCGTCCAGCACGCGACCGCTGGCCGAGGCGCTGGCCGACCGGGGCTTCGCGGTCGAGATGCCCCGCCTGCCCGGACACGGCACGCGCTGGCAGGAGCTGGGCAAGACGACGTGGCACGACTGGGCCCGCGAGGCGGTGGCGGCCCATGAGGCACTGCGGGCACGGACCACGGCGCGGGTGGTGGTGGGGCAGTCGATGGGCGGCGCGCTGGCGCTCTACCTGGCCGCGACCCGCGGGCCGCACCTTTCGGGGGTGGTCCTCATCAACCCCTACGTGCGGGAGGGCGACCCCCGGCTGAAGGCGCTGCCGCTGCTCAAATGGGTGCTGCCGGGGGTCCCCGGGGTCGGCAACGACATCGCCAAGCCGGACGCTGACGAGAAGCCCTACGCCCGGGTGCCGCTGCGGGCCCTGGCCAGCGTGGTGGCGTTCCAGCGCCGGGTCCGCGACCACCTGGGCGCGGTCACGGCCCCGACCCTGGTCTTCACCTCTCGTCAGGACCACGTCGTCGACACCGGCAACAGCCGCCTGGTGCTCGACGGCATCAGCGCCGTCGACGTCGAGCAGGTCTGGCTGGAGCGCAGCTACCACGTCGCCACCCTCGACGTCGAGGCACAGGAGATCGTCGACCGCACCGTCGCCTTCATCAACCGCGTGACCGCGACAACGCCGGGGTCGTGACGGACGACACCCCGCCGACGATCGGGAGCGACCCCGACGCGGAGCCCAGTGCCCGCGAGCGCCTGGCCGTGCTCATCGAGAACCGCCTCGACATCCCCATGGCGGTGCTCGCCGTGGTGTGGGCCGCGCTGGTCGCCTACGACCTCGTCGCGCCCGCGTCCCTGCGCGACGAGCTCACGTTGGCCGGCAACGTCATCTGGATCCTCTTCATCGTCGAGTTCGTCGTGAAGCTGGCGGTGTCCGGGCGGCCGCTGCGCCACCTGCGGCGGCACTGGCCCAGCGTGCTGTTCCTGGTCCTGCCCGCCCTGCGCTTGTTCCGGGTCCTACGGGCGGTCCGGGCGCTGCGGGCCCTGCCGGCCGCGCGCGTCCTGGGGTCCTCCTACCGGGCGGTCGGCACGGCGCGCAACCTGCTGCAGGGCCGCCTGGGCTTCCTCCTGGCCGCGACCGGCATCGCGACCTTCTCGAGCGCCCAGCTGCTCTACCTGCTGGAGCGCACCCGCCCGGAGGGTGTCGACAGTCTCGGTGACGCACTCTGGTGGTCGGCCAACCTCGCCCTCACCGGCACGCTGGTCTTCGAGCCGGTGACGTTGGTGGGTCGGACGCTGGCCCTGGCACTGGCGGCCTACTCGGTGGTGGTGTTCGCCTCCGTCGCCGCCACCCTGGGGGCGTTCTTCATCGAGTCCCGGGCCGAGCGCGCCGCGGCCGAGGAGGCTGAATGAGGAGACCCATGGCCGTGCACGTGGAGCTGTTCGCCGTCGGCACCGCACCGCCCGAGGACGTCTGGGCGATCGTCGGTGACGTCAGGCGCCTGCCGGCATGGACCGACGCCCACGAGGTGGCGCGGGTCGAGCCCGATCCGGTCGTCGCCGGGACCGAGCTGGTCGTGGTCGACCGCGGTCGGTCCCGGCTCTGGAGGGTGATCACCGTCGGTCCCCGCGTGCTGGAGGTCACGACCGACACGCCGCATGGGCCGATCGGTCTCGGCGTCCGCGTGGCCCGGGAGCGGTCGGGGTCGCGGCTGGTGCTGGCCGGCGCCCTGCATCCCACGGGCGCCCGGCAGCGCCTTCAGGCCCGCATCCTGGAAGCGCCCGCGTTGCGCCGGCGCTTCGACCGGTGGACCCGCTCGGCCCTCGACCTGGCCGCCCGGGCGCGCTGACCGTCCCCGTCAGCGCAGCAGGCGGATTCCCGACCAGTAGAGCGGCGCGGCCACGTGGCGCACCACGACGGCCGGCCGGTACCACCGGGGGACGGTACGCTCGCGCGCGCCGCTGCGCGCCGTCTCGGCGATCGCCTCGGCGACCGTGCGGGGGTTGCCGACCAGGCGGTCAAGCGGCGTCCCGGCGAAACGCTCCTGGCGGAAGCCCTCGGTGCGGATGAACCCCGGGTTGAGCGAGCTGACGGTCACGCCTCTGGGCGCCCACTCGTCGTGCATGGCCTCGGTGAACCCCACGAGGGCGAACTTCGATGCGGTGTACGCCGGCTCGCCCGCCGCGAGCTTGCCGGCGACGGACCCGACGTTGATCACCCGGCTCGGGGCCGAGGCGGCGAGCAGCTCGGCGAACGCCCCCATGCACCGGACCGCGCCGGTGAAGTTGAGGTCCATGGTGGCCGTGACGACGGCGACGTCCTCCCAGGACGAGAACGCCGTGCCGAGATTGGCGCCGGCGTTGTTGACGAGCACGTGCACGGCACCGTGCTGGTCTCCCACGTGCGCGGCCAGGGCGAGCACCTGGTCGTCGTCGGTGACGTCAGCGGGGTACGCCTCGATGCCCTCGGCGGCAGCGGCGAGGACGCGCAGGCGCTCGGCCCGGCGGGCCACGGCGACGACCACCATGCCGGCGTCGGCCAGGACGCGGGCGGTGTGCTCGCCGATGCCGCTCGACGCACCGGTGACCACGGCCACCTTCCCGTGTAGCTGCATGGATCGTGCTCCCTGGTCGCGGCGGAGCGGCCAGCGTAGTGCCTCCGTCGCGGCGCAGGGCTACCCTGACGCCCATGACCTCCCACCCGCGGGCTTCCGGCCCTGGTGCCCGCGCTGCGCTCGGCGTGCTCCTGCTCGTGCTCACCGCAGCGCTCTCCGCATGCGGGGGTCCCCGGGGGGTCTCGCTGACCGAGCTCGCGGTCAACAGCGAGTTCTACGACGGCAAGGACGTCGTGGCGAGCGGCGTCGTCCGCGAGTTCGGGGCGCGCGACGATCGGGTCGAGCACCACTACGTGCTGCAGGACGCCGAGGTGAACCGGGTGCAGCTGCTGCCCGCTGACGCCGCCGCGCCGCATACGGGCTCGGCCGTCGAGGTCCTCGGAGAGTTCGAGTACGACGAGGACCGGGGTCGAAGGCTGCACATCGACACGATCGAGGCGGTGCGGGTCAGCCGGTGACGGTCGCTACTCCACGGCGATGTCCACGACCAGCCGCAGCGGGTCGGAAAGGACGGTCACGGCGAACGGCTGCTTGCTGCGCAGCCCGACGACCCACGTGAGGTGGCCCTCGAAATCACCGGTGCGCACGACCTCGGTGATCACCGCGCTGTCCGCGGTGATGCGCGACGGACCCTGGTAGGTGGCCACCGGCTCCGCGCCGGACGAGTCGACACCGGAGGCGGGCGTCAGCTGGACCTCGAGGAACGCCTCCCCGGCCACGCCGACGGACTCCCCGCTGCCGTCCTGCACCAGCGGCGGGTCCGCCTGGCTCACCCGGTAGCTCGGCATGTCGGGCCCCTGCAACTGCAGGACCACGCGGTCGAAGCCGGGTTGGCTGGCGACCCGCACGTCGGTCAGCAGCGCCAGCGCTCCCCCGGCGGTGGGGAAGTTCCCCCCGGTGACCTCCTGGTCGGCGAAGGGGCCGGCCGGCTCGGGTCCGAGCACGGGCGACGGCGCGGGCGACGCCGAGGGCGAGGGCGAGGGCGCGGTCGGTGTCTCGCGCTCGACCCCACCCTCGGCCCCGGGCTCGACGGGCGGCGCCGGGGCGGGCGGCTCCGTCTCGTCGTCGCGGTCTCGCGGCTCCTCGTCGTCCTCGGCCCCCGACTCGGGCGTGGGCGTGGCCGCGGGCGACTCGAGCTCCACCCGGGTCTCGGTCAGGTCCCGAAGCCACCCGGCCCCAGGCACGGCCAGCGCGACGATGAGCAGCATCGCCAGGACGGTGGTGGGGCGCGGCCGTCGGCCGCGGCGGACCACCGCCTCCAGTCCGTCGTCGGAGGGCAGGTCGGCGGTCCGGGCCCGGACCGCCGCGGCTGCGCGTCGGGCGCGCTCGTCAAGACCGGTCATCGTCCGAGCTCCTCCCCGTCGCCCAGCTCGGCGGCCAGCGATCGCCGCCCAGCGTGCAGGTGCGCCTTCACCGTGCCCTCGGCGCACCCCATGACCTCCGCGATCTCCGCCACCGACAGGTCGCTGTGGTAGCGCAGCGCCACCGCCTGCGCCTGGCGGCGCGGCAGGCGCCGCACCGCGTCCCAGAACGCCTCCGTGTCCTCGGGCAGGACCGCCGCCTCAGCGGGGCGACGACTGCGGAGGCGGGCCAGCGCCCGGGCCTCCGCCGCGAGTCGACGTCCCCGGGAGGTCGCCAGGTTGACGGCGACCGTACGCACCCAGCTGTGGGGCCGCTCGAAACCGCCGACGCGCAGCCAGTCGCGGTAGGCGCGGACGAACGCCTCCTGCGCGATGTCCTCGGCCACGGCCCACGACCCCGTCAGCGTGTAGACGAGCCCCGTCACGTCCCGGTAGTTGCCGGTGTAGAAGTCGGCGAACGCGTCCACGCCCACCGCCCTTTCCGCCCGCACCGCAGAGGCCGTGTCCATACCCGTAGGACGCACACCCCCACCGGGGTGGTTTAGTCCGTGCGCCCAGGGTACCCGGGGCCGGCCCGAGCACCGCCTCGCTCACCCGGTGTTGCGCAGCCCGGCGGCGGTCCCGTTGAGCGTGACCAGGAGCGCGCGCCGCAGCTGGAGGTCGGGCTCCTCGACCGCTCGGACGCGGGCCAGCAGGGCCACCTGGAGATAGTGCAACGGAGCGAGGTAGGTGTCGCGCACGGCCAGGGTGCGACGCAGCACCGGCTGGTGCTCGAGCAGCTCGCGCTCGCCGGTGACCGCGAGCAGCTCGGTCAGCGTGCGCTCGTGCTCGGCGACCACGACGTCGAACAGCGGCCGCAGCGCCGGGGGCACCAGCCGCTGGACGTAGCGCCCAGCGATCTCCAGGTCGACCTTGGCCAGCACCATCTGGGCGTCGGACAGGAGCATCTTGAAGAACCGCCACTCGGCGTGCATCTCGGTCAGGGTGTCGGCGAGGCCCGCAGCCCGGGCGGCGGCCAGACCCGAGCCCAGACCGAACCAGCCCGGCACGATCTGGCGCGACTGGTTCCAGCCGAACACCCAGGGGATGGCGCGCAGGTCGCTCAGCTCGGACCCGGAGCGGCGCGCGGGTCGGGAGCCGATCTTCAGATCCGCGAGCTCCTCCACCGGCGTGGCGGTGCGGAAGTACTCCGGGAAGCCCGGCGCGTCGACCAGACCGCGGTACGCGGTGTGCGCGGCGTCGGACACCACGTCCATGGCCTCGTCCCAACGCGCGAGGGTGGCGGGCGCAGCGATCAGTGTGCGGTGCAGCAGCGACGCCTCGAGCGTCGCGCCGAGCGTCAGATCGAGGTTGCGCCGGGCCAGGCCGGGCAGGCCGTACTTGTCGGAGATCACCTCGCCCTGCTCGGTGATCTTGATCTGCGCGTCGACGGTGCCCGGCGGCTGCGCCAGCACCGCCTTGTGCGTGGGTCCGCCGCCACGGCCCACGCTGCCACCACGACCGTGGAAGATCCGCAGCGCCACCCCGTGCCGGCGGGCGACCTCGACGAGGTGGCGCTGCGCCCGGTGCAGCTCCCACCGGGACGTCACCATCCCGGCCTCCTTCGAGGAGTCGGAGTATCCGATCATCACCTCCTGCAGGTGGCCGCGGTGCTCCACAACCCGGCGGTACGCGGAGTTGCTCAACAGCACGTCCAGGAACGTGCCGGCACCCCGCACCGCATCGAGGGTCTCCAGCAGCGGGACGAACCCGATCCGCGCGACGCCGGCGTGGAGGTCGACCAAGCCGACCTCCCGAGCCAGCACCGTCGCCGCGAGCACGTCATCGACGCCGTTGGTCATCGACACGATGTAGGACTCGACCACCCCCTTGCCGTAGCGGTCGAGGGCCTCGGCCACGACCCGGAAGGTTGCGAGCGCCCGTTCGGCGCCGGGCTCCAGGGAGCTCATCGGGCTGGTCAGCGGCCGACGACCCCAGAGCTCCTCCGTGAGCACCGCGGTGCGCGCCTCCCGGTCCATCTTCCCGTACGACGGGCGCAAGCTGATGTTGTCGTACAGCGACGCGAGGGCGGCGTGGTGGACCGCGGAGTGCTCGCGGATGTCCATCGTGGCGAGAAACAGCCGGAAGGCCGCGACCAGGCGCATGACCCGCGCCACCGGACCACGGGCGATGCGCGTGCCCCGGTTGGCCAGCAGGGACTCGTACATGAGCCGCAGCTCGGCCAGCAGGTCCTCCGCGTCGGCGTACTCCTCGGAGCCGGGGGGCCGGTCCTCCATGACGCGGGTCCGCGTGTTGCGCAGCCGCTCGGTGATGTAGGCGCACTTCAGCCGGTAGGGCTCCTCACGGTTGAGTCGCACGTAGCGGTCGTAGATGTGCCCGAGCCGGCGCCGGTCGTCGCTCAGGCTGCGCTCCAGCTCCGAGGTCACGCCGATGACCCGCACCGAGGAGGACAGCTGGCCGGCGAGCTGCTCCACCGCGGCGAGCAGGTTGCGCAGGGCGTGGTCGACCTGCACCCGCAGCACCTGGCGGGTCACGGTGGGCGTGATGTAGGGGTTGCCGTCGCGGTCGCCGCCCACCCAGGTGCCGAACCGGATCGGCACCGCGTCGGGGGGCAGGTCGACGCCGAGGTTGGCCAGACAGGTGGTGACGTCGTCGAACAGGTCGGGGATGACCGCCGAGAACAGCTCGTCGAAGTAGTAGAGCACCGCCCCCGCCTCGTCGACGGGCTCGGGGCGGTCCATGCGCAGCTCGTCGGTCTGCCACAGCAGCTCGATGATCTCGTCCAGGCGCCGGTCCACGCGCTCGATCTCCTGGGGCGGGGCCCGGGGGTCGTTGCGGACGGCGAGCAGGTCGGCCACCCGCTGCAGCTTGGTCAGCACCGAGCGACGCGACGCCTCCGTCGGGTGCGCGGTGAACACCGGACGCAGCTCCAGTCGTGCCAGCACCCCGCTGATCTCGGCGGGCGCCAGGTCGGCGGCGCCGATGCGCTCGACGGCCGCAGCGAGGGAGCTCTCGTCGGCTTCCTTCTCCGCCAGCTCGCCGATGCGGTGGGTCTGCTCGGCGATGTTGGCGAGGTGGAAGTACGTGGTGAACGCGCGCGCGAGGGCGATCGCCCGGTCGAGGTCGATGGTCTCCAGCAGGTCCTGCAGCTGCCCGCCGGCCTCGGGCGAGGCCAGCGCCGCCTTGCCGAGCAGCCGGACCTGCTCGACCAGCTCCAGCAGCTCCTCACCGTGCTGGCGGACCAGGGTCTCACCCAGCAGGCTCGCCAGCCGGCGGATGTCCGCCCGCAGCCGGATGTCTCCGCTCTCGCTGGCCTCGACCATCGCCGGTATCTCCTCGCCCTGTGTCGCCTCTCTTCCACCGCTCCACCGGGGGAACCGCCCGTGCGGACGGCCCGAGCCTATACGGTCAGCGGTGTAAGAGGTGCGCGGTTCGCGATACCTACGGTTTGATAGCGGCGGTCCGGACCGCCACCCCCGCGGACCGACCCTCCGCGGTCGACCGAGCAAGGAGACCCCACATGGCCGACAGCTTCGGTGCCCGCTCGACCCTCACGGTCGGTGACCGGTCCTTCGAGATCCACCGGCTCGACGCCTTGGAGGCTGCCGGCGACGTGCACCACCTGCCGTTCTCCCTGCGCATCCTGGCGGAGAACCTGCTGCGTCACGAGGACGGCGTGGCGGTGACTGCCGATGACGTCGCCGCGATCGTGAACTGGGACCCGACCGCCCCACCCTCCCGGGAGACGCAGTTCACGCCAGCACGGGTGCTCCTGCAGGACTTCACCGGGGTCCCCGCCATCGTCGACCTGGCCGCCATGCGCGACGCGATGGCCGCCCTGGGCGGCGACCCCGCCGCCATCGAGCCGCGCCTGCCCGCCGAGCTCGTCATCGACCACTCGATCGTCGCCGACGTCGCGGGGGTCCCCGAGGCGTTCCGTCGCAACGCCGAGCTGGAGTTCGCCCGCAACCGCGAGCGCTACGCCTTCCTGCGTTGGGGGCAGGACGCCTTCCAACGACTGGACGTCGTGCCGCCCAACACCGGCATCGTCCACCAGGTCAACCTCGAGTACCTGGCCCGGGTCGTCGTGGCCGATGCCGACGGGCCGAACGGCCCGGCCGCCTACCCTGACACGCTCGTGGGCACCGACTCGCACACGCCCATGGTCAACGGGCTCGGCGTCCTCGGGTGGGGGGTGGGCGGGATCGAGGCCGAGGCGGCGATGCTCGGCCAGCCGATCTCCATGCTGATCCCCCAGGTGATCGGGTTCCGCCTGTCAGGCGAGCTGCCCGAGGGCGCGACCGCCACCGACCTCGTGCTGACGGTGACCGAGCTGCTGCGCCGGCACGGCGTGGTCGGCAAGTTCGTCGAGTTCTACGGGCCGGGCGTCGCGAGCGTACCGCTGGCGAACCGCGCCACGATCGGCAACATGTCCCCGGAGTACGGGTCGACCTGCGCGATCTTCCCGATCGACGACGAGACGCTGCGCTACCTCACCTTCACGGGTCGCGACCCCGCGCAGGTGGCGCTGGTGGAGGCCTACGCCAAGGAGCAGGGGCTCTTCCACGACCCTGCGGCGACCCCGGTGTACACCGACACCCTGGAGCTCGACCTCTCGACGGTGGTCCCGAGCCTTGCGGGGCCGACCCGCCCGCAGGATCGGGTGCCGCTCGACGAGGCGCCGCAGTCGTTCCGCACATCCCTGCAGCGCTGGGTCCCCCTGATGGACGACGGGCTCGACGAAGCCGTCGAGGAGTCCTTCCCCGCCAGCGACCCGCCCGCCCCCGCCGAGCACCCGCATCCCCATCTCACCGAGGCTCCCGACGACCGCACGGCGCCGGTCTTCGGCCCGCCCGTACCGGTGACGACGTCGGAGGGCGCCACCGTCGAGCTCAACCACGGCCACGTCGTCATCGCCGCGATCACCTCGTGCACGAACACGTCCAACCCCTCCGTGATGCTGGCCGCCGGCCTGCTCGCGCGCAACGCGGTCGAGCGGGGCCTCACTGCGAAGCCGTGGGTCAAGACCTCGCTCGCGCCCGGCTCGCAGGTGGTGACCGACTACTACGAGCGCGCAGGGCTGACGCCGTTCCTGGAGAAGCTCGGCTTCCACCTCGTCGGCTACGGCTGCACGACCTGCATCGGCAACTCCGGGCCCCTGGATCCGAAGTTCTCCGAGGCCATCGCCGAGCACGACCTCACGGTCGCGTCGGTCCTGTCGGGCAACCGCAACTTCGAGGGTCGCATCAACCCCGACTGCAAGCTGAACTACCTCGCCTCCCCCCCGCTGGTCGTGGCCTACGCGCTGGCGGGGTCGATGGACGTCGACCTCTACCACGACCCCCTCGGCCACGACCCCGACGGCCAGCCGGTGTACCTGCGCGACGTGTGGCCCTCCGGAGCCGACATCGTCGCCACCGTCGAGGAGGCGGTCACCTCCGAGATGTTCGCCGCCCGCTACGCCGACGTGTACCGGGGCGACGACAACTGGCGCGGCCTGGACATCCCGGCGGGCGAGCGCTTCGCCTGGGACCCGGAGTCGACCTACGTGCGCCGGCCGAGCTTCTTCGACGACCTGGCGCCGCAGCCGCCCCCGGTCGAGGACATCACCGACGCACGCGCCCTGGTGCTCCTGGGCGACAGCGTGACCACCGACCACATCTCCCCGGCCGGCGCGATCGCGAAGGACAGCCCCGCCGGTCGGTACCTGCAGGACAAGGGCGTGCCGCCCGCCCAGTTCAACTCCTACGGGTCGCGCCGCGGCAACCACGAGGTGATGGCCCGCGGCACGTTCGCCAACATCCGCCTGCGCAACCAGCTCGCCCCCGGCACGGAGGGGGGCGTGACGGTGCATCTGCCGTCGGGCGAGCAGACCAGCATCTACGACGCGGCCATGCGCTACCAGGAGGCGGGGACGCCCCTCGTCGCGCTCGCCGGCGCCGAGTACGGCTCGGGGTCGTCCCGTGACTGGGCGGCCAAGGGACCGGCCCTGCTCGGCATCCGGGCGGTCATCGCGGAGAGCTACGAGCGCATCCACCGCTCGAACCTGATCGGCATGGGCATCCTGCCACTGCAGCTGGCGGAAGGGCAGTCGATCGCGTCACTGGGGCTGACCGGTCACGAGACGTTCGCCATCACCGGCCTCGCCGGCGCCACGGCGCTGCCCGACGAGGTGACGGTCCACGCCGACGGCCTGGAGTTCACCGCCGCTGTGCGCATCGACACCCCCCGCGAGGGGGACTACTTCCGCCACGGCGGCATCCTGTCCTACGTGCTGCGCCAGCTCCTCGCGACCTAGGCCGGGGCGCCGGGTAGTCGATGATCGAGCTCGAAAGCGTCTTTCAGCAGGTCGCGGCGCTGCTCGCGGTGTGCGCGGTCATCGGGGTGATCGCACGGCTCCTGCACCAGCCACTCATCGTGGGTTTCATCGGCGCGGGCATCCTCGTCGGCCCGACCGGTCTGGGCGTGGTCGACGAGACCCCCGAGGTCGAGCTGCTCGCCACCATCGGGATCGCGCTGCTGCTGTTCGTGGTGGGCCTGAAGCTCGACCTGCGTCTGGTGCGGGTGGTCGGTCCGGTCGCCCTTGCCACGGGCCTCGGCCAGGTGCTGTTCACGTCCGCGATCGGGTTCTTGTTGGCGCTATGGCTCGGCATGGCGACGGTCACCGCGCTGTACGTGGCGGTCGCGCTCACCTTCTCCAGCACCGTCATCATCGTGAAGCTGCTGAGCGACAAGGGCGAGATCGACGACATCCACGGACGGATCGCGATCGGCTTCCTGATCGTCCAGGACATCGTGGTCGTGCTCGTCATGATCGCGCTGAGCGGCTTCGCCGGCGACGCCGAGGGCGGGCTCGCCGCCCAAGCGGTCGGTGTGATCATGCGGGGCGCCGCGTTCGTCGGCGGCATCATGATCCTGGCCCGCTGGATCCTGCCACCGCTGCTGCACTACCTGGCCCGCTCCCCCGAGCTGCTCGTGCTGTTCGCCATCGCGTGGGCGGTGCTGCTGGCCACCGTCGGGGACCTGCTGGGCTTCACCGAGGAGGTCGGCGCGTTCGTCGCGGGGGTGTCGCTCGCGTCCACCCCCTACCGCGACGCGCTCGGGGCCCGGCTGGTCACGCTGCGCGACTTCCTGCTGCTGTTCTTCTTCATCACTCTGGGCATCCAGCTGGACTTCTCCCAGGCCGGCGACCAGCTCACCGCAGCCGTTGTGCTGTCGATTTTCGTGCTGGTCGGCAACCCGATCATCGTCATGATCATCATGGGGGTGATGCGCTACCGGACGCGCGTGTCGTTCCGCGCCGGGCTGACCGTCGCGCAGATCAGCGAGTTCTCGCTCATCCTCATCGCGCTCGGCTTCGGCCTCGGCCACATCGGCGGGGAGACGGTCGGGCTCGTCACCGCTGTCGGCATCATCACGATCACCCTGTCGACCTACCTGATCTCGAACTCCGCGTGGCTCTACGATCGGCTGGCTCCGCTCCTCCGCGTCTTCGAGCGCAGCGACGCCCGCGAGGTGCACCTCGCCATGGAGGGCGAGGGCCCGCCGCCCGACGTGATCGTGATCGGCCTCGGCCGGTACGGCAGCAACCTCGTCGCCGCGCTGCGCGAGGCCGGCCACACCCCCGCCGGGATGGACTTCGACCCCCAGGCCCTGCGCATGTGGCGTGAGCGCGGCGTGCAGGTCGTCTACGGCGACGCCCACGACCCCGACGCCACGGCCCTGCTTCCCCTCGACGACGCGCAGTGGGTGATCTCCTCGGTGCGCGACCTCGACACCAACCTGGCCCTGGTCCAAGCCCTGGACGAGCACCGCTTCGCGGGCCGGGTGGCGGTGACCGCCCTGGCCGAGGGCGACGCCGCCATCATGGAGCGCGCCGGCGCCGACGTGGTCCTGCGACCGTTCGCCGACGCCGCGAGGGACGCCGTCACCGCCCTGATGCAGTCACCGCCCTGACCCGAGCCGGTTACGAGGTCAACCGTGCCTCGGCCACGAGGTGCCAGTCGTCCAGGCGGAAGGTGACGGCCGGGTCGGTGACCGCCCGCTCGACCGTGACCGTGTAGGTGCCTGCCGGCAGGGGCCCGATGGACCGCTCGATGGCATGGGATTCCCAGCTGCTGCCGGTCTCGTTGCCGGCGTTGGTGGAGTCGAACGCGAAGTCGTCCCCCACTGCGGGATTCGCCTCGGTTCCATCGACCAAGATGCGGACGGAGCACCATTCGCTGAGGGCCCCCCCGGAGCAGGCGGACTCGGCGGTGAAGCGCGTCAGGATGAGGGCTTGGTGACCCGCGGGGACGGTGATCTCCGTCGTCGCGTCAGGAAGCGCTTCGAAGGTGTCGGTCGCCCCGACATCGGCGGTGGATCCAGTGACGACCGAGACCGGCGACAGCTGCGTCGGCCCCAGTCCCTGAAGCGCGTCGGCGTCGTCGGCGTTCGCCGCGTTCGTCGCGCTGTCCGCGTTGGTCGCGTTGGTCGCGTTGTCCGCAGTCGTGGCGTTGTCCGCAGTCGTGGCGTTGTCCGCAGTCGTGGCGTTGTCCGCGGTGGTCGCCTGGTCAGCGGTTTCGGCGGTCAGGGCGTTCACCACCGGGTCCTGTCCGGACAGCGCACCCAGGCGGTCCATGAAGGAGGCCATCTGGTCTCGGCGGACCGAGTCTCCCGGGCAGTACGCGCCTGCGGCGCAGCCCAGCGTGATGCCCGCGTCCCGGATGGCGTTGATGGCGTCGTGGTGGGTGTTGCTGGCAGGCACGTCCCCGAACCCGTCGGCGGCCCACACCCCGGCCGGGAAGGCGATCAGGATGGCGACCGTGACGGCCACCAGCCCCCGAGTCCGCGTGGGCACGTTCGATTGCCGTGTTCGCATGGTGTTTCCTTCCCTCAGGCGGTCGGCACCCCAGGGCTCCGCACGGGCCGCCTTCCGCATCTCCGCCCCCCGCCGGACGACAATGTACACCGAGCCCGCCGAAACGGCCTTCCCGCACACCGTGCCCGCCTCGTCGTCGATCTGGCCGCGGTGGTCGACCTCAGCGGCGGCGAACGACCATCGGCAGGGGCTTGCGGGCCCGGGTCCGCCGATCGTCGAGGTAGGCGGCCAGCTCGTCGTAGACGGCGTCGCTGGTCATGGCCCGCAGCTCGGCCCCGAGGGACTGGTAGACGGGCGCCCGCCCGGTGTAGGCCTCGGCCTCGTCGATGCACCACCAGGCGAAGTCCGCGCCCCCCGGACCCCAGGCGCCGCGGTCGTAGGAGGTGATCGTGGTGATCCATGCATCCTCGCCGTCGTCGTCGACGATGTCGGCGATCTCGCGGCGCAGCGGCACGACCCAGCAGACCTCGGGCTTGTGGGTCATGTGGTGCTCGCCGCGCTCCATCGCGAACTGGTGCAGCGCGCACCCGGGGCCCCGGTGCCAGCCCTCGCGGTTCAGGAAGATGCACCCCCCGCGCACGACGCGGGTGCGGCCGTGCTCCTCGCCGGGCACGGCGGCGGACACGCCGCGACGGGTGGCCTCCGCGTAGTGCTGGAGGTACTCGGGCCCGAGCAGCTCCACCGTCGACTCCACCATGGCGCGGTCGTCCTCGCCGACGTAGTGCGCGCCCACGGTGCAGCAGCCGAAGGACGGACCCTTCTCGGGGTCCGTCCCGGGACACCCCGCCCCGTAGATGCATTCGTACGTCGACAGCAGAAAGCTGACGTCGAACACGTAGCGGTCGCGGGAGTCCTCGGGGTTGAGGATCGAGATCCATTCACGGTCGAGCATGCGGGAAGCGTATGGCCTCGAGGCCACTTTGGGCGATACTGTGCCGTCATGAGCCGCGACGACGACCTCGACTACGACTACGACGCCGGCGGCCGGGTCCTCTGGGGCCGGGTTGCTATCTTCGGCGTCGCCCTCCTCTTCACCTTCGTCCTCGGGCGTGCCTGTGCCTCCGGCGTGCCCGAGGAGGACCTGGAGGAGGCCAACCGGCAGGTGCAGGAGTACGTGGAGGACAACGAGCAGCTGCGGCAGGAGCTCGAGGCCCTCTCCGGCGGTGCCCCGCCGACCGACCCTGCCGCCGGCGAGGAGGGGGAGACCGCGGAGGGTACGGCGGACGACGGGACCGCCGAGGAGCCCACGTCGGACACCACCGCGTCCGCCGAAGGCACCCAGACCTACACCGTCCAGGCGAACGACAACCTGCGCAGCATCGCCCAGGAGTTCTACGGCGACGGCAACCGCCACGACCTCATCTCCGAGGCCAACGGGATCGACAGCGACAACGTCCTGCAGGTCGGCCAGGAGCTGGAGATCCCGCCCTGCCCCGACTGCTAGGTCACCCGAGGGGATCGGTCCAGGAAAGGCGGGCGAAGCGCGCGAACCCGTGGTCGTGGGTGCACAGGGTCAGCCCGTGCTCGATTGCCAGTGCGGCAAGCTGCACGTCGGGGACGTCGTTGGAGGTGAGCCCTGGCGTGGCGACGAGCTCCGTGGTGTCCTCGTAGCGCGCCCGCAACCAGGCGACGGCGATCTCGTGCTCGTCCATGGCCGGCATCGCGGCGTAGACGGCGAGGTTCGCGTCCAGCAGCAGGCTCAATACGTGCCCTTGGCCGCGGCATGGTCGTCGTCGGCCTCGGCCAGCACCGCGGAGGTGTCGGTGATGTCGGTGCGGGGTCGGCCTGGCAACGTCGGGAGCACCACTGGCGTCCGCTGAGCACGTCCCCGCTGCAGACCCTGGCGGAGCAGGCGGTTGGTCATCTGCCGCAGCGTCTCGCCGGTGCGCTGACGCTCCCGCTCCACCAGGGCCGCCACGTCATCGTCGATGGTCAGAGTTGTGCGCATGATGCTGTATATCCTACATCACTGATGCTTGGTCACTGGCATGCGAGAAGACATCCCGACCGCCTGACCCCCCGACAAGCCGCTATCCTTTCCCCGACCGGCAGACGACCCCCGTGCGGTGATACCACCCCATGGGACCAGGTCTCGACCGCGACGTGCCGAGAACGCCGCCGCAGGAGGACGCCCGATGGCTCAGTCCGCCCCCACCGTCCGCCCCCAAGACATCATCCGCCGCATCGGGGACACCAACGAGAAGGCGCTCCGCTACGTCCTGGAGCCCGACCCGCAGCTCTCCCGACTGTCTCGCAAGCTCCGCGAGAACCTGATCACCGACCTGCCCCCGGTGACCGCCGGGGCACTGCTCGGCCCGGCAGCGCTGGCCCGCCACTTCATCGCCTCCGCCGCCACGGGCCGCTACCGGGACCTGTTCGCGCTCTGGCAGCTGTTCATCGCGCGCCCCGCGGAGTGCAAACCTGTCCTGGCGGAGCGTCCCGCCGCGCTGGCGAAGGGCCAGCAGGCGCTGGTCAGGGCGTCGCAGCTCGGGCTCATGGGACGGGCGGAACGGGTCGCAGCCGACGTCACCGACGCCGAGGGCCTCATCTGGCAGTGGCTGCGCGAGGTGCTGATGGAGAACCCCGCCGCCGTCGGCGCGCGGCCGGCCGTGGCCAGCGCCCTCCTGCACAAGGAGCCCGACGCCGCGATCCCCCTGCCTGAGGAACCGAGCGAGCGCTGGCTCGCCGAGGCCGCCGCCACCCGCCAGGAGGGCCCGCTGCCCCCGCCGATCGAAGCCATGCTGGCCAGCCACGTGGACCGGCTCCCGGCGACCGTGGGCACCCTTGCCATGGCGCATGCCAGCTACCCCGAGCGGGTGGAGGCGCTGATCGATCGCGTCGATCTCGGCAGCCCGGAGATCGGCGCGGTGATGGCCTGGGCACGTGACCACGGCCACGGCGACCGTCTCCACGAGCGGATCGCCCACGACGTGGAGGAGACCACCGCCCGCGACCGGGCCGCGGGCCTCACCCGGTGGTACGCCTGGCGGGAGCGCGGGGTGGACCTGGCGCTGCCGGGACCGCTGCGGTCGCACTCCGTGGAGGGCCTCGACCTCACCCGCCCGGAGTCGGGGGTGCTCATCAGCCTGCTCGTCGCCGACGGCGCGGCCATCGACCCGCAGGCCCAGCTCGACGAGATCGCGGCCACCAACCGCCAGCTCGCCGAGAAGGCGTTCGAGAGCTTCGTGTGCGCCGGTCTGGACGTGACGCTGCCCGCCGCGTTGCAGGGCAACCCGATCGTGAAGGACGGCACGCGGTGCGCCTTCTGCCAGGCCTGGACCTGGGTGCGCCCCGGCCACGAGCGCCGGTGCCCCCGTCGCCCCGCCGACGGCGCCCCGCAGCCGGCCGTGTCAGAGCCCGAAGCGGGCGAGGCCCCCGGCTGGCAGGTGCCCGACGCCCCAGCCGACGCCCCAGCCAACGCCGCCGCGGACGTCCCCGACGCCCCGACCGGCGACGGCGCCCCCGGCTGGGAGGTCCCCGACACGCCCACCGATGCTCCCGCCGACGCCCCGACCGGCGACGGCGCGCCCGGATGGGAGGTCCCCGACACCCCGGCCCCTGCGCCGCAGCCCCCGGCGGCCGACGCACCGGCGCCGGGCACCGCGGCGGGCGGGGCGTGACCCCCGGTCTCCGTCAGGAGGCCGTGGGATTCCCCCGCCAGCATGCACGCACCCGGCGCTTCACCCTCGGTCAGCCCCGGTCGGTCACCGTGGGCCCCACCGGCTCCCGCATCGTCTTCCTGCGGTCGCGCGCTGGGGACGACCCCCTCCTGGGGCTCTGGGTGTTCGACACCGCGACGGGGCGGGAGACCTGTGTGGCCGACCCGGCGGTCCTCGGTGGCGCGACCGGGGACGCCGACCGGCTGCCGGCCGAGGAGCGGGCGCGTCGCGAACGGGCCCGCGAGGCCGCCGGCGGCATCGTCGCGTACGCCACGGACCGCGCCGTGGAGGTTGCCGCGTTCGCGCTGTCCGGACGCCTCCACGTCTGCCGCCTCCTGGACGGCACCACCACCCCGCATCCGTGCACGGACAGGGTCGTCGACCCGCGCCCGGACCCCACCGGCCGCCGCGTCGCCTACGTCTCGGGGGCCGCACTGCACGTGGCTGACGTCGCACAGGGCCCCGGGCGGGTGCTCGCGGCCCCGGCACCCGGCGAGGACCAGGTGTCATGGGGGCTGGCCGACTTCATCGCCGCGGAGGAGATGGGCCGCACCCGCGGCTACTGGTGGGCTCCGGACGGGCAGCGCCTGGCGGTGGCACGCGTCGACACCGCCCCCGTCGCCCGGTGGCACATCACCGACCCCGCGGACCCGGCCAGCGCACCGCGGACGGTCGCCTATCCCGCGGCGGGGACCGCCAACGCCGACGTCGCCCTGTCCGTGGTGGACCTCCACGGGGCGCAGGTGCGCGTGGGCTGGGATGCCGAGCGCTTCCCCTACCTGGCGTCGGTTCGCTGGAGCGACCAGGCGCCCCTGACCCTGTGCGTGCAGTCGCGCGACCAGCGCACCATGCGGGTGCTCGTCGCCGACCCGGCGTCCGGTGCCACCCGCGTGGTCCGTGAGGACGACGACCCGGACTGGCTGGAGCTCGTCCCCGGGGTCCCGCGGTGGACGCCGGGCGGGCGACTGGTCCACACGATGGACACCGACGACACGCGTCGCCTGGCCGTCGACGGCACGGCGCTCAGCCCGCCCGGCCTCCAGGTGCGCACCGTGGTGCACGCCGACGACGACGCCGCGACGGTGGTGGGCTCCACCGCTGACCCCACCGCTGCGGCGGTGTGGCGGATCCCGCTCGACGGGGGGCAACCGACCCGCTGCTCACCGGCGGAGGGCGTGCACAGCGCGCAGGTGCACGGCCCCACCACCGTGCTGACGTCCCGCGACCTGCACCGGCCGGGGGTCCGCACGGTCGTGCGCTCCCCCGCCGGGGAGGTCGAGATCCGCTCGCTGGCGCAGGTGCCCGGGATCACCCCGCGACCGCGCATGCTGACCTTGGGCCCACGCAAGCTGCGCGCCGCCCTCCTCCTGCCCTCGGGCAGCCGGGATGCCGACGAGCGGCTGCCGGTGCTGCTCGACCCGTACGGGGGGCCCCACGCCCAGCGCGTGACCCAGCAGCACGACGGGTTCGCGGTGCCGCAGTGGTTCGCCGAGGCCGGCTTCGCGGTGCTCGTCGTTGACGGTCGGGGCAGCCCGGGCCGCGGGCCCGCGTGGGAGCGTGCGGTCGCTGGCGACCTCGCTTCGGCCCCCCTCGACGACCAGGTCGACGCCCTGCACGCCGCGGCCGCGGAGCACCCGCTCGACCTCGGCGCCGTCGCCATCCGCGGCTGGTCCTTCGGGGGGTACCTGGCCGCAGCGGCGGTGCTGCGCCGGCCGGACGTCTTCCACGCGGCCGTCGCGGGGGCACCCGTGACGGACTGGTCGCTCTACGACACCCACTACACCGAGCGCTACCTCGGCACGCCGCAGGCGAACCCGGCAGCCTACCGGGCCAGCTCGCTGCTCGAAGCGGACCCCCACCGGCCGCGTCCGCTGCTGCTGATCCACGGCCTGGCCGACGACAACGTCGTGGCCGCCCACACCCTGCGCCTGTCCGCGCTCCTGCTGGGGCACGCGTACCCGCACCAGGTCCTCCCGCTGGCCGGGGTGACCCACATGACCCCCCAGGAGACCGTCGCGGAGAACCTGCTGTGGCTGCAGCTCGCCTTCCTCCGCGACGCTCTGGACCTGCCGCGGCTGTGCGACGACCCCCTGCCATAGGCTGTCGGCTCACCCTCCAGTCGAGGAGACCCGCATGCAGTACCGCACGCTCGGCCGCTGGGGCGTCAAGGTGTCCACGGTCGGTCTGGGCTCGTGGCTCACCTTCGGCGGCTCGGTCGAGGAGGACATCGCGACGGCCTGCGTCGCACGCGCCTACGAGCTCGGGGTGAACTTCTTCGACACCGCCAACGCCTACGCCAAGGGCCGGGCGGAGGAGGTCGTGGGGGCCGCCCTCGCCGGCTACCCCCGCGCGTCCTACGTGCTGGCGACCAAGGTCTTCTTCCCCATGGGCGAGGGACCCAACGACCGCGGGCTGTCCCGCAAGCACATCATGGAGCAGGCGCACGCCTCCCTGCGCCGACTGGGGGTCGACTACGTCGACCTGTACCAGTGCCACCGCTACGACGCCGGGACGCCGCTGGAAGAGACGTGCCGGGCGTTCGACGACCTCATCCGGCGCGGCGACATCCTCTACTGGGGGACCTCGGAGTGGTCGGCGGACCAGATCGCCCACGCGGTGTCGGTGTGCCGGGCGCACGGCTGGGCCGACCCGGTCAGCAACCAGCCGCAGTACTCCGCCCTGTGGCGCGCACCCGAGCGGCGGGTGCTGCCGACCTGCGCCGAGCTCGGCCTCGGCAACGTCGTGTGGTCACCGCTCGCGATGGGCGTGCTGACGGGCAAGTACACCACCGTCGACGACGTGCCGGAGGACAGCCGGGCGGCCGGCGCCGACGCGCGGTTCATGACCCGCTACCTCACCCAGGAGGTCCTGGACGCGGTCGGGCGCCTGCGACCCGTGGCGGCCGATGCCGGCTGTTCGGTGGCGCAGCTCGCGCTCGCGTGGGTCCTCGCCCGCCAGACCGTGTCGAGCGCGATCGTGGGGGCCACAAAGACCGGGCACGTGGACGACAACGTCGCTGCCGGCGACCTGGATCTGGACGCCGGGCTGCTGGCCACGGTGGACGAGGTCCTGGCCCCGGTGGCCGAGACCTAGGGGCTGCGCCGATGCCCACCGTGGTCATCACCGGCGCCGCCGGCCTCCTCGGCAGGGGGTTCCGCCAGGCGCTGCTCGCCCGCGGGTGGGCGGTGCGCGGCGTCGACGTGCGGCCCGGCCCCGGGGTGACCGTGGGCGACGTGTCACGGCCGGGGGCCTGGCGCGACGTGCTGGTCGGCGCCGATCTCGTCGTGCACGCCGCCGCCGTGACCACCGAGAGCGGGGACCCCGCCCAGTTCTGGCGGGTCAACGTCGAGGGGACCCGCACCGTCCTGGAGGAGGCGGCCCGGGCCGAGGTCGGGCGGGTCCTGCACCTGTCCGCGACGGTCGTGCACGGCCGCGCGTTCCCCGACGGGGTCGACGAGACGGGCCCGGTGCACATGACGGGCAGCCCCTACACCGACACCACCGTCGCGGCCGAGCACCAGGCGCTGCTGGCCGCGGCCGCCGGACGCGTCCCGGTCACCGTCGTGCGGCTCGGCGAGGTGTACGGCCCGCACAGCCAGATGTGGACCGTCCGCCCCGTCGAGCTCATGCGCCGCGGCCTGTTCGTGCTGCTCGACGGCGGCTCGGGAGTCCTGTCGCCCACCTACGTCGATGACGCGGTGGACGGTGGTCTCACCGCGGCGCTGGCCGACCGCGGCGTCGGGGAGGTCTTCCACATCACGGGCGGCCACGGTGTGCCCACCGCCGACTACTTCGGGGCGTACGCCGACGTCCTCGGCGTGCGCCTGCGGGGCCTGCACCCCGTGGCCGCCGCAGCGGTCGCCGGCCCGCTCGGGCTGGTGTCGCGGGCGGTCGGCTGGCACCCGCCGCTGTCGTCGCGCAGCATCGAGTACGTCAGCCACCCGGGCACCTACTCGATCGCCAAGGCCGGGCGGGTGCTCGGCTGGTCGCCACAGGTCAGCCTGGAGGAGGGCATGGAGCGCACCACCGAGTGGCTGGCCGAGACGGGTCTGCTGCCCCGCCCGCCAGAGGACGACGTCGGCGATGCGGGTTAGCATGCCCTGATGGCCCTGACCGAGCAGATCCAGTCCGACCTCACCGCCGCCATGAAGGCCCGTGACACCGCCACGACCGCGGCGTTGCGCGGCGTCGTGGCCGCCATCCGCAACGCCCGTGTGGCCGCGGGCCAGTCCGGTGACCTGACCGACGAGCAGACCGTCGAGCTGCTCGGCCGCGAAGCCAAGAAGCGCGCCGAGGCGGCCGAGGCCTTCGAGGGGGCCGGACGCGCGGAGCAGGCCGCAAAGGAGCACGCGGAGCTGGCGGTGATCCGCCGCTACCTGCCCGAGCCCCTCGACGAGGCCGAGCTGCACGCCATCGTGGACGAGGCCATCGCGACCACCGGCGCCGACGGGATGGGCGACCTCGGCCAGGTCATGAGCGCGGTCATGCCGCAGGTCAAGGGCCGCGCCGACGGCAAGCAGGTCAGCGCGCTGGTCCGGGCGCGCCTGCAGGCATGACCCGGCCCGCCCGGGACGGTCGCGCGGAGCGGGGCCGCCGCCACCGCAGGTTCGTGCCGGTGCCCACGCTGGTGGTCGCGCTCGCACTCGCCGCGTGCAGCGGCGAGGCGCCCGAGCCGCAGTCCGCAACCGACCCGCCGACCCCGACCCCGACACCGACGCCGACCCTCACGGACGACGCGGTCGGCGACGAGGGCACCGGCGAGGAGCCGGCACCGGGCGGGGAGGCGGTGACCATCGCCTCGTGCAGCCCCGTGGAGTCCCCCGCCCCGTCGCCCGGCGGGCACCTGATCGGCGACCGGGAGCCGCCCGCGCCCTACACGTCGGTGCCCCCGACCTCGGGGTGGCACGCCTCCGGCGCGTTCACCATCGCGGTGCACGGACCCGACGACCCGCTCCCCGAGCCCCGCCAGGTCAGCGTGCTGGAGGCCGGCGGCGTGGTCGTGGCCTACCACGACCTCGACGAGCAGACGCGCACCGAGCTGGAGGAGCACGTCCGGGAGCGCTACCCCGGGCGGGTCGCGGTGACACCCTACGACCAGCTGGAGCCCGGGTACGTGGCGTTCACGGCGTGGCAGACCCTGCAGCGCTGCGAGGGGCTCGCCCTCACCGTGCTCGACACGTTCGTGGCGGAGCACGCCGACGAGGAGGTGGACACCCCCGGGACGCACTGAGCCCCCGCGCCTTACCCGTCGTCGCGGTCGCGCAGGTAGCGCTCGAAGTCGGCGGCGAGCTCGTCGCCGCTGACCGACGGCTCGGGCAGCTCGTCGGGCGCGGCGTCCATGCGCGCCTCCAGGTCGGTCACGTACTCGGACAGGTCGGTGTCCTCGGCGACGAGCTGCCATCCGCCGAGGCTCATGACCTGGATGCCTGGCGCGCCTTATG